>CAZPHL010000089.1:0-9042 GCA_964586465.1 uncultured Sangeribacter sp. | reverse complement strand
GTCATATGTTTTGTCTATTTTAAGCCTATTGTTATCAAAACTCTATTATTTCACATTAGATGCAGATAGTTTATCGTTAATAGCGTTAATAGTTATTACATTAGGGTTATTCTCTAATCCGAGTTCTTTCATCAGATCATATAACTTTTTCTGTTCCTTATCTGTAAAGTACATTATGGCTGTTAATCCATGATTAGTATTATTAGCATCAAGATAAATGTTGAGTTGATTTAGGAGGTTCTGACGTAATTTACTATTTTTCGCCAACTTAAATTCAACTAATGTACTATCATGTTTCCCTCGCGAGATTTTATAGTCAACTGGTCCTCTACCATTATTAACTTCCGAGTTAACATCCAAATCTGTTTGAAACCAAGTGAGTCTAAATATCAGTTGAAGAGTTTTTTCGCTGCCTATTTGTTCTTTGCCATGATAGAACAATTTATAACCATCTTTATTTTCAATCATGTCTTTTAGAAATAATAGTCTTTGCCGGGTAGCTTCCAGTGTCCTTTGGTCTGAAATATGATAAAATCCATTTGATCGCAGCATTTCAGCAAATACTCTGATATTATCAACGAAAACCGTGTTCGTATCAGAAACTACCTTCTTAGAATTTTCAATAGCTTTGTCTGCATTCTCTTCTTTCACTTTGATATAATAATCAACGATTTCAGGGTATTCCTCAATTAGTTTTTGAGTTGCATAAGTTTTATCTCTATCCTTAGGTTTAGATGGCAACGATCTTAGATATAGGTCATTCAATCTATCTCTGATTTCAACATTAGGCACGGTAGCTACAATAGTAAGTATATCCTTTTTTAGATCAGGAAAGCTTATCCATGTTTCGTCTTTTGTGAGAATATCTTTTGGAGTTAACAGTACATAATCATCATTATGAAAAGGTAATATATATTCTTTTGACATCCATGTCTCCTTTTCATAATTAAAATAGGCTTTATCAACCATAACCCTTTGGAGCATAGATTGATCAATATGACTGATAGCAAAAGACTGAGTATAGTCCAACAGATACCCTTTGATTAGATTACAGGTAAAATCACTTATGTTATCTCTTCCGACTCCGCTTTTAAATAATCCCAATTTTTCAAGATGAGTGGATTTTGTGATTTTTTCATTATTAAGGTCTTTAAAGACACCAATAATTGCATTAGACATTGACATTGCAAAGTCCTTACCTAATCCAGCACCACTATTACCGGTTTGACTATAACCAAACCAGACCTGTTTAACTTCCGGGAATCTATACCATCTACTAATTTTTCCATCAGTTAGTTCTCCTTCCGATGCTTTTTCTTTAAGGAATGATATGTATTGTATTATCCCTTCGTGCAGATGTTTATAATCTTCTTTATCACTTGCATAGAGCAGGAAAGGATCTACAAACAATGGCAGGTCATTGACAAGAGATATATTGAAGGCACCGTAGTCTTCAAGTTCATCTTCATTTACGTTAAAGATATCAGAGAAATAGATCATAAGTTATAATTTTTCGGGTAATGCGAGGGCTATGAAATTATCTAACGTTTGTTTGCGTGCCTGCCAATCCGGGAGGTGATGGTCGAGGATGGCTTTGAATTTGTCGTCATGTTCACGAACTTGGAAGTGGGCCAATTCATGAACTACGACATATTCTATACACCGACGCGGAACACGAGCCAACAAGAGACTGAATACTACGCGTTTTTGTGAAGCATAGCATTGCCCCCACTTGCGAAGAATCAGATCTATATTCCAATTTATTCCTTCCATTCCCTGACACATCTCAGGGAGGTATCGGCTCAGTTGCTTATACAATTCTTCTTTAAGTTGCGCCCGATAATAAGCAAAAAGCATCGCTGACCTCTCTGCCTTCGATTGTAATTTCGACTCGTGCATCTCAATAAAATGCGTAGTCAGTTTGATACCGGGAACCATGTCAGGCACAATCTGCAAGAGATACCGATCGCCGAAAAGATAATGGCTCTCTCCGGTGACAAACTCCCTTTCATCCTGGCGCGGTTGTTGCTGTATCTCCTTGAATTGCTTCCTTATCCAACTCAGTTTTGAGAAGAGGAACGTCGATATATCCCAATCAGAGAGCTGCTCGGGTACAGACAGATGAACGCGCCCTTCCGGTGGATAAACTGAAAGGTGCATGTTCTTAATCTTCTTGCGTTCTACATCAACTTCAAACTCTGCTATCTTCATTAGAACTCATCGTTTGCGGAGATGATCCCCATTATCTTATTTAGAGCCTCTTCATCAAAGTTACCTGCACGTTTAACAGCCTGCATAAGTCTTTTCCTTCGTGCTGGAAGGTTCCGCCAATCTTCCTGAGCATTACATTCAAGTGCTTCATAAACCGCATGAGTAAGCTCCACACTATTACCTAAATTATCATACAGAGCCTTCTTTAGATTAGTATCAATTCCTTCCGGATAGGTTGACCTGTTCTGCATCTGGGACGCAATCATTATCAGCTGAACCAACATTTCACGATAGGCTATCGACTTGTTTCGATAGTCTTCAAGCAGCTTATTAAGCTTTTCGCTCAGTTTATCAAAATAATCCGGGTTAGTATCTCTTTTGCGCACAATATAGTGACGGGTATTGGAAGCGATAGTCTCTGCAACAGATGGCTCTCCGGAAGTATTATCTTGGGTCAATTCATCAGCTGTAGCCTCAGCATCCTTTTCATCCTTTATAAGTTCAAGGAAAGTTAGGTCCTCAAGTTTCGCCAACACTTCTGAACGGGGAGCCTTCACATAACGGTCAAGCAACTGACGCATCAAGGCATTGTATTGCTTTAGATCGGTCATATCTCCTGAACGTAGCATTATTGCATCCCGTAGTTCTGAGAAGTCAATCACCATCTGATGAATGTTATTGGCTTCCTCAATTGTGTATCCCGCCTCAATCATCTGGGTAGCTAATGACAGATAGCGATTTACGAGTTTATTTGCGAGATTATAGAATCCCTCTCGCTTATTTGCATTTTCAAGCGTTACAGTAAGTTGTTCATAGGAGGGAGTTGCAGCTTGATCGTAGCAGAAGAAATCAAAATATTGCTCTACACCTTTCGGCTCTCTAACAAACATCACATAGTTCTGCAATTCCTCGATTGTATCCTCCAATGCTCTCCTTCCTTCTTCAAGTCGGTTTTTCAAAAGACCTTCGACATCTTCGTCATCGAAGCCGGAAAGCGCATTTGTGTTCTTCTCGTTGGTATATCCCTCTATTGCATCATGGATTTCATTGAATAAGTCCTTATAATCAATGATGTATCCGAACTCTTTCCACGACTCGCTCTTTCTGTTTACCCGACAGATTGCCTGAAAGAGTGTAGGAGATTCATTGGTAAAACTCTTGTCAATGTAGAGGAATGTTGCTTTTGGAGCATCAAAACCGGTCAATAGCTTATCCACTACAATGAGCAGTTTCATATCATTGGGATTCTCAATAAATTGCTTCTTAGCCCATTGTTCAAAAGAGACAGCATCCATATCGCCCATCATCTCCTGAGCCTTATCATGCTTGAACTCTTCTTCTGTCAGGTGTCCGTCGCTGCTGTGACCCTCCTTGATACTGATTCCGATTGCGGGGTCATAGCTGGTCACAACACAGGTCTTATCGTGCAATTCCGGTGTATGCTGGAACATATCCCAATAGCGGTAAGCCTGATAAACATCTCCGGCGATGAGCATGGCATTACCATAACCATTTACCAACGGACTCAACAGAATCATATCCTCGCATATATTGGCAACGATGCGTTCCATACGTTCCCGACTGGAATACAGCTTTTGCAAAGTTGCCCATCGGGACTTCAATGCCTCTTTTGCCTTATCACTCAATCCGAGTGTCCGAGATTCAAAGATGCCGTCAATTCGTGGCTTGTCGGATTCTTCCAACACTTGCTCCACGTTTCTTGCCTCATAGCGGAGATCAAGGATCACTCCATCCTTCACAGCCTCGTCAAACTTATAACTATGGATGAATGAACCGAACTGTTCCAGCGATGTGAGTTTATTCTTTTTCAATAGAGGTGTTCCGGTAAAACCTATCATAACCACCTCATCACCCATAATCTGTTTCATCGCTTTGTGGAGGACACCCCCTTGAGTACGATGACATTCATCCACAAATACGAAGAACCTCCCCGCAGGTTTGAATCCTTCAGGAAGGGCTTTTGCAATTGCCTCCATTATATTTTCCGGACTACGTTCAGCCTTCTTTCCGCTGATCGTGATTCTATCTTCTGTGGCATCATGGAGGCCAAGCCCGAATTTATGTATAAGGGTTGTCAGGACTGTATTACCGGGCTTCCCGACCGCTTCAATCAGTTCTCGGCCACTTCTAATCCTCTTAGGGGATAGGTTGGTGTTCTTAAAACCTGTCTCTATCTGTCGGTCAAGTTCATCTCGGTCAGTGACAATCAGGATGCGGTTATCTCCGGGTTGTTCCTGTATCCATTGCGCGAGCCATACCATTGATAGAGATTTGCCTGAACCCTGAGAGTGCCATATTATACCGCCCTTGTTCTTGCCGATGCGCTCTTTAGCCGCTGCCAATGCAAAATATTGGTTGGGGCGGGCAGCTTTCTTGATACCTCCATCATAGATGATGCTGTCATGGATAAACTCCAGTAATCTCTCCGGTTCCAGCATTTGAAGCAAAGAGCGGAACATTTCATTGGGAAACTCTTCAGGGGTAAAGCGACTTGGAGGACACGGATCACCGGTCGGCTCTTTCCATTTAAGCCAAAACCCTTCGGGTGTCTTTATTACTCCATATTTCAAACCTTCGCTTTCATTACCCGCCATTATGAGCTGCACCGTCGTAAAGAAGTGACAGATCTCTCCATCCTCCTGATTCCGGCGATTCTGGCGGATGGCATTCGCCACGCTTACACTCATCTTTTTGAGTTCGATAACTACAAGAGCAATACCATTAACATACACAACTAAGTCCGGCCGACGGTGCTTCAAATCTTCAGTTACTCGTTTCACTGTCACTTCCTCGGCGATAGCGAATGTGTTCTGGCTCCAATCATCCCAATTGATAAAGTTGACCGTAGTATTTACCTCATTAAATCCTTGACTTACTGAAACGCCATTGCGCAACAGTTTATAGACCTCCAATCCCTTATTGTAAAGATCCCTATACTGACTGCAAGCGGCTGCGTCACGGAGTTTCGTAATGGCTTCTTCAGCCATACTCTCCGTGCAACCTTGTTTCTTGATAAGGAATTTTCTAAGGTCATCAACACGGATATTTTCGTTTTCCGTATCTGCGAGATTTCCTAAATACTCATATTTAAGCACACTGCGCAGCAGAGCCACAGCCTTATTCTGTGTCTCTCGTTCATCGTGGGTTATTCGTTGGTATCTGCTCATGACAATGATTCATTAGGTGAAACAAGACGTATTTTACCGGTCAACAACTGCTGCATCATCCCTTTTTTCAGTTGCTCATACTTTTTCAGTTTAGCTTCTAATGCCGCGATTTCATCATCCATGTCTGTGAGTACCTTAGCAATCGCTTTCTGCTCTTCAAGGTCGGAAGGATACGTCAAAGTAAAGCTCAGAAGATTTGGTTTAGAGATAGAACATACCTTAGTGCCGGATATAATTGGAATAACCTGCTGATGAAATTCGTGAGAATTTACGGCATAACCGAGAAATTTAGAAGCAAACGTCCTCAATGGTCTAAACCAGAAAGTATGTAAACCACTTAGAATTACTCGGTCTTTTACATTCAAAAGTTCAGTGGCCTTCCCGACAGTTTCATCCTCAGCCGTATCAGCAAAGATTACATCTCCCTCTTCAGCCAAGTGAGATTTGAGAAACTTACCAGACAATTGAGGATGGATAAAAGGTATAGTTGTGTTATCCAAATCAAGGATTGCTCCAAATCTTGTAAGAATATCCCCGTAATGGATATTCCCGATTGTTCCGGACTCAGTAAGGTTATCACGAGATAGGGTGTTGTTCGATAGTAAAACGCCTATTTTATCAAGTGTAGAGGAAATCCAAGGTTCAGAGAAACCGGGAAGACGGAGTTTACCTGAAAGCAATTGAGTCATCGACCCAGATTTAATGGAACGTTTCTTCTCAATCAAATTCTTTAAACCTGAGATAAGACCATCAATTTTTTTCAAAATGTTACCTATCTTTACCTGTTCCGAACGAGCAGGAAGGGGGATCGGCAGTTTTGATAACTGAATGGCATTAATCCCTGGCTGTCCTGTTCTTACTGATTGTGCCGCAATCCACTCCCAATACGAACTAGTTTGGGTTAAATAGAAGATGAACTCAGGACACGCCTCTGTGACTTCAACTTTAATAAGGAAGCCCGCGAATACTAAATTACCATCATTTTGTGAATATAAGTATGTTTTCCCAACGCTTGAGCCAGTTCTAGCAAAAAGTATGTCTCCCGGATGAACGAAATAATCTTCGGAAAATACTTCAGGACTACAAAGAGGAGTCGGGGAGAACTCTCCACTGCTATCATCAATATCTGTAATTCGTATATATTTCACCTTTCCGTCATATGGTACAGCACGAGCTGCTATGCCATAGAAAATATTATTTGATACGTCTTCTAACTTGCTCACTTCCCAATCCTGAGGAATTAACCCTAAGTCTGTCTGCTTGAAATTAGTCTCTTTCATAACTCGAATCCCATTGCTTTAAGATGATTAAGAACTTCTGCCTCCTTTTCATTAACTTCCTTTTCAAGGAACGAAAGCGTGGTTGCATATCGGTTATGCAACTCTTTAATATTCGTAGAAATCAGCTGGCCTACGGCATCCATTGCAGCATTTTCACGGCTACGGATAGACGCAAGCCATTTGTCGCAAACGATTAGACTGCGAAGTTCAGCCTCAGGAATCTGAGAGTATTTGAGCAAGATAGCTGAATACAGAATCTCGTCCTGTTTCTTCAAATCAGTTTTTAGTTTTTTCAGCCTATTCTCCATCTCCTTGCGCTCTTTACCTTGTATAACAAATTCAGGTTCGGCAGCCGTCAAGATTTCCTCTTCATCAGATTCTTCTCCCTCGTCTGACACAATCACCTCCTTTAACTGCTCATTGATAGAGGAAATCTCATTTTCAATCCGGAAAAACTCATCACGTTCATTGGCGAAGTAATGATCAACGACTATATTCACCGGTAAGAGGTCACAAGTAAGGTCATACCATTTTACGGTTTTCTTCTTAGGAATAGTGAGTTGAGGATACCAGCCATCGCGAGAAATCATGAAGAGATCGTCTTGCATAGTCTCGTTCCAGTATTTCATCAACTGATCGTAAGCCTCATATTTATCAAGGAGGCAACAAGAATCATCCATAATTGCAAGAAACATACCGCTCCATTTTACGATTTCTTCCTTAGGGTGACAATCTTTTTCCACTTCAAGCATAGCGGGTTTTACCAACTCTTCCCATTGAGTGAGAAGAATGGTAAATTCTTCGCGTTGGGTTTGATAACTCTCATTACCATCTATGGTTTCGTTAATCGTTTCGACATTCGGAAGGAGGGTCTTGAATCCCGGGCGCATATCAGTAAAAAGATCCGCTTTAAGAGTAGGAGCGGCATTCCAAACGTGCTCTAACTTCTCAATGTCAGATTCCGGAATACCCCCATGCAGATGAGCTTCGATATTATGTTCTATTTCTTTATTTTCCGGAGTGACATAGCGGGGGATATTTAGATTATATCCTCCTCGTTCTATATCATCGTATGAGGCGAGTTTGGAGAAATGAGGAACATCACACCGTGCAGCCCAGACATCAGTAATCTTGCGGAGGTCTTGCTCACGGAGACGGTTCTTTGAATCCTCATCCTTATAAAATCCACGCGAAGCATCAATAAAAAAGATACCATCATGGCTCTTGTTCTTGTCTACTATGATGATATTGCCCGCTATCCCGGTGCCATAGAAAGTATTAGGCGGAAGGGCTACAATTCCGGAAATGAGACGTTGATCAACAAGAAATTGCCGGAGCAAAGCCTCATCATTACCGCGTGTCAATACCCCGTTGGGCAGAATGATAGCTGCTTTACCTGCCACTCCACTTGCATCCAATCCTTTCAGAGAGGCAACTACGTGCATCAGAAAAGCAAAATCTCCATATTGCTGAGGCGGCACTCCTGTAGTGTGATCCCAACGACCAAACTCATCATCCTCCTTTGCAGTCGTCATCCATCTGTGAAGGGAGAATGGAGGATTGCTGACGATATAGTCAAACTGCGTGAGCTTCTTGTTTCTTTCATGCAGTGGATTGTTGAGTGTGTCTCCCCATCGGATGTCAGCAGTGGGGTCGCCATGTACTATCATGTTCAGATTACACATTTCGACGTTACTCGGGTCAATCTCCTGACCTTGTAGGCTCAACATTGTGCCGGGCTTGGCTGCGGCTTTTACTTTCAGAAGCAACGAGCCGGAGCCACAAGTAGGATCGTAGGCAGATATACGTTTACGGGTATCCTTTTCCACACCGATAAGCATGGCCATAAGACGGCTTACCTCGGCCGGGGTATAGAACTGACCCTTATCTTTACCGCTTTGACTGGCAAAATTTCGCATCAGATACTCATAGGCATCTCCGATAAGGTCATCGTCGGCAGCACGGTTGCGCTTGAAGTCGAGTCCATCATCCTGAAAGGCACTGATAAGTTCGGTTATGACATTGCTGGCGGCCTTGAGATCTTTACCCAAATCCTTGCTACAGAAATCATGTTTTGTCTGGTCAATAAAATCCAAGATGCCCGGATTTGCATCCTTGATACGCCCGATGATTTTGTTGATACCATCACCGATGTTCATCGTGTTCTTCAACTTGATAATATCCTCAAAATAGCATCCCTCTGGAAGTTCTATGAGGTCAAGTTCCCCGGATCCTTTACGGTCGGAGATATATTTTAGGAACAAGATGATAAGCACGTAGTTCTTGAACAGCTCAGCATTAAGGCCGCAATTGCTGCGAATCTTGTTTGTGCATTTAGCGAGAGTACTATATAATTCAGATTT
>CAZPHL010000088.1:0-9077 GCA_964586465.1 uncultured Sangeribacter sp. | reverse complement strand
ATCTTTTGACTCTATATTTCAAAAGTATTGATCCGCTCAGCCTTAACAAGCAAGGTGGAGACGTTGGCACACAGTATCGCACAGGCATCTATTATACATCGGAGAAGGACGCTCCGGTAGTGGAGGCTATGCTTGCCACCTTGCAACGTCGCCATAAAGAACCTATCGCAATTGAATATGGACCATTACAGAACTTCTACCCTGCTGAAGATTATCATCAGGAATATCTATACAAAAATCCCGATGGCTATTGCCATGTCAATCCTTCCCTCTTCAAAGAGGCACGGGAATTGAAACCCCATATCGCCGATAATAATCATGATGACAAAAAAGAGGAACTTCGCAAACGTCTCACACCCCTGCAGTGGGAAGTGACACAAAACGGTGCAACCGAACGGCCATTTGTCAATGAATATGACGAGGAATTCCGACCCGGAATCTATGTGGATATCACTGACGGAACACCCCTGTTCGTTTCAAGCCGTAAATATAATTCAGGATGTGGCTGGCCCGCCTTCTCCCGGCCTATTGACGATAGCCTGATTACCGAACATCGTGACACATCATTCGGACGTATTCGTACAGAGGTGCGTTCTGCAAGCAGCGGTGCTCATTTAGGTCACGTGTTCCCTGACGGACCCCAAGAGGACGGAGGCCTTCGATATTGCATAAACTCCGCCTCACTTCGATTTATCCCACTGGAAAAAATGGCAAGTGAGGGGTATGAGGATTATATTCCCCTCGTAGAGCAACCGTGATTTCACGGAGCTACCGTAAAACCTCTCGGAGCTACCGTAAAATCCCACGAACCAACACTTTACTTCCCGGCTAAACAGCAATCTTTCGCGGAAGGATTGTAATCATCCATCTTAAAATAAAACCATGAAGCTGCTCCATTTCTTTTTTGTCGTCTCTGCGCTTATCGGGATAACCGGCGAAGCTTATGCCTTACAGTTTTCACAAAATGACTCAACAGAAGCCAAAGCCACAAAACGATTTCCCACAGCACTCGTCATGGAAGGACTTCAGGAGAGACCTCAGAGAATGGTGGCATTAAAGACTAACATAGTGCCCTGGGCAGCGACAATAATGAATATTGAGGGAGAGATACAGATATGGCGAAATTTATCTGTCTCTGTCCCTCTATGGTACTGTCCCTGGTTCATCTCAGAGCGCCATGCCTTACGTGTGGTAGCTTTTCAACCGGAGGTGAGATGGTGGCTCAATGAACCCGGACAGGGACATTTCGGTGGCTTACACGGCTCGTTTGCATGGTATAACCTGAGATGGGGCAATTATCGTTACCAGGACCATGGACGACCTCTGTTAGGCGCAGGCATAACTTATGGCTACGCTTTCGCTCTTAAGGAGAAGTGGGGTGTGGAGTTAAGTATCGGTGCCGGTTATCTTAACATGCGCTACGACAGGTTCTATAACACCGAAAACGGGGAGCGAGCCGACACTCGTAAAACCTCCTACTTTGGCCTTGACCATTTATCTGTGTCATTAGTGTATCACTTCTCATATTGACCGCCATGTCTGCTCCCATTTCCCATAGTAACCCGCATCCTTGCCAACGGCAAAAAGATATAATACATATTCTATACACAAAGGGATTAGCGTGCCTTCTCGTGCTGACGACACTGATGCATGTGGGTTGCACCCACACATATCCTTCTTCTTCGGAAGAACCGGTAAATCCTACAAATATAAGTGCAGACCTCGTATTTCAATTTTCCGAAAAATGGGAATACATAGAAAGCGCGGTTATGCCGGAGTCAGAGCTTACCACTCCCCCGTCAAGAAGCGAGACATGGCCCAGACGACTATGGGTGGAATTGAAAAGCAATTCAGGAAGGGCTGAGACTTTATTACGAAAGATTGGACCTGACGAACTCACTGAGGGCTCTTACAGACTCAACGTGTCTTTACGTCCGGAGCGCTACACCGTCACCGCATGGTCTGACTATCTTGATCCGGAGACTTCAGAACCGCTTGGATACAATATCACACAACCTAATCTTATCAGAGAGCTGAGAGCCCATGGAGATGAGACGGAAAGCAGAATGTGTCTTTGTGCAAACGATGTCCTTGACTTAAGCGCCCTTGCCGGGAAATGGGACCAAACGACAGTCCATTCCATCTTACTCGAAATCCCTGTGGCTCGGTTTCGCCTGATAGCCGATGATTATTCCGACTTCCTTGATCATACGGAAGAAGCTCGGAAGCAAGGGGAAAAATATTATGTGGAACTGATATATGATTCCGAAATACCGGGTGGATTCTCTATCTACGACAGTCAGGCTATGGACCCGGTGAGCGGATGTAGTTTCTCCTATCAGCTACCTATAATCACGATGCCGGGTGTCCCGGTGCCTTGTGCTTCCGACTGGCTCTTCACTCCGGTGGAGAGATATACTCATACCGTCACCCTCAACGTTTACAATTCAGCCAAGATTATGGTTTCTCAAACCAAAGGCATCAGCTTTCCTGTAGAGAGAGGAAAACTTACCACTGTCACCGGAAATTTCCTCACCGGCTTCATAACCGGAGGAATACAGGTAGACAACCTCTGGAGTGATGAGATAAGTATTAAAATAGAATAACACGCCTCCGTGTGGTCACCCATAACTTCCGAAAGACTTCACTGGGGTCTCAGCATAGCCAACAGATCGTATCGCAGATCAGACAACATCGCCCGCAACGGGGATACTATCGGTTTGAAATCCTCCTCCTTTTCCGGTGAAAACACCGACAGAGCCGAGGCATCGCAGCTTATTTCCAGATTAGTACCCAAAGCAAGCGGTTCACCGTCAAGATGCACCGGTCCCGATTTGAGACGTGTGATAGTAGCTGTGCTTACGCGGAAAGTATCTATACGCGTGTTCCGGTCAAGAAATCCGGTCAAGAGATCCATACCCATCTTCACGGTTGAAAGGGGGGAGCCATCATGCACGATAATGACATCAAGCAGACCATCAGAGAGCTTGGCCTGTGGAGCGATATAGGCGTTGTTGCCGTATTGTGATGCATTACATACGGCTATAAGGAAAGCACGTTCGGTGACCACTTTTCCTCCTATTGAAATAGCGTAAGGCTGGCTCTTATAATTAAGGAATTCCCTAATCACGCTTCTCACATAAGTGGTTCTACCCCTATGCTTCATGGAAGCGAAAGTCTCGCTGACGGCGGCATCGAATCCGACACCGAATGTACAATAAAACGGCATACCGTTCACCATTCCGCGGTCGCATCTTGATATATGCCCCCCCTCAATGATACGGAGAGCCTCTCCAACATCCTGAGGTATGCCGAGAGAACGGGCAAGTCCATTACCTGAGCCGAGTGGAATGATGCCCAAAGGCATCTGTGTATTGGAAAGGGTGGTAGCCACCTCATTGACTGTGCCGTCGCCTCCGGCTGCTATCACCATGTCGTAGCCCTCTTCTAAAGCCAGGGCAGCCAATTCTGAAGCATGTCCGGGACCTTGTGTGAGCAATGTCTGAACAGCAATATCTTGTTTGGCGAGACGTGTGGTGACCACATCTTTGAGTCCGCGCTTGGAACGGGTGCCGGAAACAGGATTAACCACTAATAAAGCTTGTCGTTGTGCCATATAAGGTATAAGCAAGTTAAAATGGTGTGTAAAGTTACGAAAAATTTGTGAGAAATTAAGAAAAAACTTAATTTTGCAGACAAAATGGTCTGCAGCTCACCTTGCAGGCCCCAAAATATATGGCCACACTTAAGATGCCAACTAACACATATTAAGAAGTGAAGATACACCGCGAAGGCACAAATATACTTATACTCTTACCAATTGTTCTCGCCGCGCTAAATGTGCCGGTGTGGCTCTTCATGCCCCCGGTGGCTCTTCCGGTAATTTTCACCGCTATTTCCGTGGTGGTGTATATTTTTGTATTCAATTTTTTCCGTTGCCCGAAACGTCATTACCGTGGAGAACGTCGTGACATGGTGGTCAGTTCGGTTGACGGGAAAGTGGTGGCAATAGAAAAGGTGTATGAGCCGGAATATCTCAAATCTGATGCCATAATGCTTTCGGTTTTCATGTCGCCTCTTAATGTCCATGCCAACTGGTATCCTGTAGACGGTATGGTAGAATACGTGCGTCATCACCGGGGCAGATTTCTCTCCGCTTATCTTCCGAAAGCGAGCACAGAAAACGAGAGAAGCACAATCGGGATCGAGACTTACGGCCATCGTATCACTGTACGCCAGATAGCGGGTGCCATGGCACGTCGTATAGTCACTTATGCACGCCGGGGTCATAAGGCAGACATCGACGGTCACCTCGGCTTCATAAAATTCGGGTCGCGAGTTGACCTCTACCTCCCCTTGGATGCAGAAATACTTGTGGAGATGAAACAAATCGTGAGGGGAGGCGTTACACCTGTGGCACGTCTCACTTCAAAACAAGAAAAATGAATCCTATCAAACGTAACATTCCCAATTCCATCACCTGCATAAATCTTCTTGCAGGATGTATGGCCATAGTGGCCGGTTCACACGGAACGTCTCCGATGTGGGGCCTCCCCGCCTATCAATGGGCCTTTATTTTCATCGCAATCGGCGCCGTTGCCGACTTTCTTGACGGCTTCGCCGCCCGTGCTCTTCACGCTTACTCAGAACTTGGAAAAGAACTTGATTCACTGTGCGACTTGATAACTTTCGGTGTCGCCCCTGCCATTATAGTGCTTAATCTTATACTCGGGCAAGGCGTAGATCCGTGGGTAGGCTGGACCGCCCTGCTTATACCGGTAGCCGGAGCTATACGTCTGGCACGCTTCAATCTTGACACCCGACAGACCACAACCTTCATCGGACTTCCTATCCCGGCCAACGCTATATTTTGGATCGGATTTTCCGCTTTGTTCGCGCAAGATAACGTGGCCTTCCTGTCGGTATGGTATTGGTTCCTGCCTATTCTGCTTGTGGAATGCTGGCTGATGAACTCTTCATTCAAGATGTTCTCTTTAAAATTCAAAAATTTGAATTTTAAAGCCAATTACCCCCGTTTTCTCCTTGTATTAGCCACAGCGATATGCTGCTTCACCTTTGGAGTCGCCGGTTTGCTTTGGCTTATAGTATTCTATGTTCTCCTCTCACTATGTATGCAGGAGAAAGCTTAACTCTACCTCATTATGACATTAATTATAATATTAATTATTCTGTTTCTTATCTGGCTCATTTTCGGCAACCGGATAAGACAATGGTTAGCCCGTCTGGTAGCCAACCGGACAGAAGATTACATACGCAAAGCCACGGGCATGCCACCACGCCCGGGCTCACGTGAAGCACGTCGCCGGCAACGTGCCACTGACGAGGCTTCCCGGCAAGGAAAAACTCAAGGCGCATCCGCAAATTACAGCCGTGATTCCTCAGCCGGTCGCTCATCACGCCGACGCCGCACCAACCGTGTCGATCCCAACGAACCCCTGATTCCTAAAGAATATGCCGAAGATGTGGAATTTGTGGAAACCATAAGCTATTCCCAGACTACTATAGGGATTTCGGAGTCTGATTCCCGTCACACAGTATATCATGAGAGTCAGGTAAGCGATGTGGAATGGGAGGAAATAAAAATCAAGAAAAAGAGATGAGTCTACATTCCAAGACACTCTATGTGAGTGACCTCGACGGCACTTTGCTCAACCAAGACTCAAAAATATCGGCCGCCTCAGCTGCCATGCTCAATAAAGCGATTGCAGGCGGCACTCTTTTCAGCATCGCTACCGCCCGCACACCCTCCACAGTAGATCTACTGCTTCGTGATGTAAATACCAATTTACCTTTCATTGTTATGACGGGAAGTGCGATGTGGGATCGCGAGACAAAACGCTATTCAGATGTAGTGACTATAAATCCGGAGGTGGCGGGGAAGATTATGGAACTCTTCCGGACCAATCAGTTACCCACTTTTATCTATACACTTAAAGACCGCGTTATTGATATCTATCACTACGGACCACTAAGCGAAACCGAAAGAGTATTCATCTCCCAACGCGATGACAGTTCGTTCAAGCGATTCCTAATCCCTGAGTCAGGAACGTCACTTCTCCCCTCCCCTCTTGAAAATGTGGTGCTTTTCTATGCCATGCAACCGAGCACTCACACTGAATCAGCATTTCTTGATATCCGCGAGGTAAAGGGATGTAATCCTATCTATTATCACGACATGTATGGCCCGGATATGGGTATATTGGAAGTATTCTCGGCAGATGCATCGAAAGCCAATGCCTTACGGAAACTAAAAAAAGACACGGGCGCTGAGCATGTAGTGGTGTTTGGAGACAATATCAACGATATTCCCATGATGAGGGAGGCGGATCTGGCGGTAGCCGTAGACAATGCGGTGGCAGAAGTGAAGGAAGTTGCCGATATAATAATAGGACCGAATACCTCCGATTCTGTAGCACGTTTCATTCTCGAAGAGGGTGACAAACCACATCTCACACATAAATTTCATTAACCGGACACAAAGGTTACACCTTGTCATCTCTGACCTTGCAAAAATTTGGAGATTTACATAATTATTGTTACTTTTGCACCTTGAATGTCCGCAGCCGCGGGCACACTCTCCACAGATAACTGACAGTATCATATATCTATGAATATCTCTTATAAGTGGCTTAAACGCTACATTGATTTCACCCTTTCTCCTAAAGAACTAACCGCCGCTCTCACCTCGCTGGGCCTTGAGTGCGACCAAGTAGAGGAGGTAGAGAGCATAAAAGGGGGTCTGCGCGGATTGGTAATCGGCAAAGTCCTTACCTGTGAACCTCATCCCAACTCAGACCATCTTCATATCACCACAGTAGATTTAGGCTCAGGCCAACCGCAACAGATAGTCTGCGGTGCTCCTAACGTAGCAGCCGGCCAGACTGTAGTAGTGGCAACTGTGGGCACTACTCTCTATTTCGGTGACAAAGAAATCCAAATCAAGAAATCCAAAATTCGCGGTGTTGAAAGCAACGGCATGATTTGTGCCGAAGATGAAATCGGACTTGGTGACAGCCACGCCGGCATCATGGTGCTCCCGGATTCTGTGGCAGCGGGTACCCCGGCCGCCAAATACTTCAATGTGGAAAGCGACTACTGTCTTGAAGTTGAACTTACACCCAACCGCGTGGATGCAGCCAGCCATTATGGTGTGGCACGTGACCTTAAGGCACTTTTCACACGCGAGAATTACGAAAACGGCGCAGGCTTATCTACTGAAATAAGGCTACCTGATATCAATTCATTCGCACCTGACCGTACTGACGGTGCCGTCTCAATCACCGTTGACGACACTCAGGGTGCTCCCCGCTATTGCGGTGTCACTATCCGTAATGTGGAAGTGAAGGAATCGCCCGAATGGTTACGCAATCTTCTTATAGCCATAGGGCAGCGTCCTATCAATAATATTGTAGACATCACCAATTTTATCCTTAACGGCATCGGTCAGCCACTCCACTGCTTTGATCTTGCAAAAATCAAAGGTGAAGAGATTGTAGTCCGCACATGTCCCGAAGGAACTAAATTCGTCACTCTCGACGGTGTTGAACGCACTCTCAACGAAGCTGACCTCATGATCTGCAATGCAGACGAGCCGATGTGTATAGCCGGTGTGTTCGGCGGCCTTGAATCAGGCGTCACTACCGATACTAAGGATGTGTTCATTGAAAGTGCATATTTCAACCCTACCCGTATCCGACGCACCGCACGCCGTCACGGTCTCAATACAGATGCCTCCTTCCGGTATGAACGCGGCGCCGATCCAAATATCAACGTATACGCAGCAAAACTGGCAGCCTGTCTTATTAAAGAACTTGCCGGTGGCGAGATCTGCGGTGAGGTTATTGATATCAACAGTAATCCGGTTGGTGAAACTCCCATTGATTTCTCTCTTGCCTACTGTGCATCGCTGATAGGTAAACAACTTCCTGAAGAGCTTATAATAGCCATACTCCGTGCTTTGGAGATCAGCGTGGAGAAGGATGCTGAAAATCCCGATATGCTCCATCTCAAAGTTCCTGCCTACCGTGTGGATGTTACCCGTCCATGCGACATAGTGGAGGAAGTGCTTCGTGTCTACGGATACAATAATGTGGAGTTCAGTTCTGAAATGCATGCCAATCTTTCTCAGAAAGGGGATACTGATCTTAGCTACGAACTGCAACAACGTGTAAGTGACCGTCTGACCGGAGAGGGTTTCATGGAAATTCTCAACAATTCTCTCACTTCAGTGGCCTATTATGAGCATTCTGAGCAACTTCCCCTTTCTCATTGTGTTAAGGTGATGAATCCTCTCAGTAATGACCTCGGAGTAATGCGTCAGACCTTGCTCTTCGGAGGTTTGGAAAGTATATCACACAACATAAACCGTAAAGCTGACAATCTCCGTTTCTACGAATTCGGAAACGTCTATAGCTGTAATCCTGAAAAGGTGGTTACTGAAGAAAAGCCTCTGGCTCCCTTCTCGGAACACATGGAATTAGGATTATGGCTTACCGGAGATTTCATTCTACCCTCCTGGAACCGCAAGGCTGTGGAAGCCTCCGCATTTGACATGAAAGGCATCATACAGAATATCTTTAAGATTCTCGGTCTCTCCGAAGGTGCGGTAATCTATACTCAAGACACAGACGAATTCTTTGCCGCACGCCTCAATATCGCTACCCGCCAGGGAAAACGGATCGGAGAATTGGGTATATTACGTCACGACTTGCTTAAACGCTTTGACATAGACCGCGATGTGATATATGCAGCTTTGGATTGGAGCACACTTTTCAAGCAGGTAGCCAACCATAACGTTACGTATACACCTCTGCCAAAGACACAGCCTGTACGCCGTGACCTGGCATTGCTCATAGACAAAGATGTGACTTTCGCCCGCATAGCGGACATAGTGCGTAAGGCTGACCGTAAACTCCTCAAAGATGTGACACTTTTTGATGTTTACGAGGGCAAGAACCTTCCTGCAGGAAAGAAAAGTTACGGTATAGCCATCACTCTTCAAGACGATGAGAAAACACTCACCGACCGTCAGATAGATGCAGTGATGCAAAAAGTGA
>CAZPHL010000087.1:0-9141 GCA_964586465.1 uncultured Sangeribacter sp. | reverse complement strand
GACCGTGCCAACTACGGCAAAATATTCTGATTTTTTGAAAGAAAAAAATAAAAAATATTGGGAGGGATGAACCATTTAAACTATGGGTATGTTATAATATCAGAAAATCGTTTCATGATGTTAGGTTAGTTTGAAAAGTATTATGGAAAACATTAGAAAGCAGTCGATGTGAATCGGCTGCTTTCTTGACGTATAGGCTAACGTTCTTTGACGTATAGGCTATCTCTCACAGTTTTGATGTGTATGCAATCTCTCTTTTTGGCTTTTAATCGGTTCAGTGATTGTGACTGAAAGTTTCTTCGAGTTTGTGGATTACCGGGCCAAATACACAACGTTCGTATTTAGTGGCAAAAATCTCAAAGCATTTATTGCAGTGAATACATCTTGACTTGAAATCGTCTTCTGATTCCGTAGACTCTGAGTTTAAGTCTTCCTCCTTTTTAAGGCGTGTGATGAAATCCGGCTGAGTGAGTAAGGTGCGTGACATGGATGCGAATTCTGTCACTTCCAAGGCTTTTTCAATGGTGTCACGACTGAAAATACCGCCTACAAGAGACATGATGATCTCATGATGTGACTCTTTCAGGCGACGTACCTCCTCTATATAATAGAGTTCGGCTTTACGGTCTTTACGAGCAAAGTCTGAACCACTGAGTTCCACCAAGTTGACACCTGCTTTTACCAATCGATCGGCATACATCTCCAACAGATAAGCATCGTCAATCCCTGACAAGGTGTTGTGGGCATTCATTTTTACCATAATAATAAAGTCGGGTCCACATGCCTTGCGTATGCCTTCCATGATTTCAAGCGGCAGGCGTAGACAGTTTTCGGGAGAACCGCCGTATTTGTCTGTGCGATGATTGAGGTCAATATTCACGACAGCCTGAAGAAGATACCAGTGAGCTATGTGTATCTGCACACCGTCAAAACCTGCTTTCTGTGCTCGTACAGCGGCTTCAATAAACCACTCACCTATCCTTTCCATCTCCTCTGTGGAGAGCTCGTTGAAATCTATCGGATGCAGTCCCTTGGGTCCGGCATGTGAAAGCTGTGCTATGGCAATTGCTCCATATTCGTGAATTTTTGAAGGAATACGGCTGAGACCATTGATATACCGGTCGTCACCAATGCAGAGCTGGACTTCATCGGCACGATAATCGAGATCCGGACTTACGCTCATGTGTCCTGTGATTATTGTGCCGATTTCATTACGGGCAAGGGTATCGTACATGGCTATTTCCTCATCACTCACACTGCCGTCGCGGTTGCCCAGATGATCATTCGTGGCACTGCGGATTATTCTGTTGCGGGCCTCGAGATGACCTATCTGAGAGGAAGTAAATGCTTTATTTGTCATAACTATATATTTGATAATGGCTTGAAATAATATAACAATTCAGGATACAACAGAAAGAAACATCAAAAAAAGTGGAGCCTTGTCGTGTGTGACAGGCACACGCGGCAAGGTCCCGCTTTTTTTTCAGAGTAAAATCCGGCGCTCTTCAGCTACTGTTATCGGAGAGGAGTGTCCTGATAAAAGTAGCGTATCATCAGGGAGCGTAAGAATCTTGTTGACAATAGATTCCTCAAGTATCCTACGGTTACCGCCGGGGAAATCGGTAAGGCCCGGTCCATGCTGATAGAGCAGATCGCCGACAAACGCGGCGTTCTCTTCCGGAGAATAGTAGGTCACTGATCCCGGGGTATGTCCGGGAGTGTGGATTACCTTGAGATAAAATCCGGAATTAGCCTTCAGACGTATCACCTCTCCGTCATAGAGCTCCTCATAATGGGACACGGTTATAGGATTGCCTGAATTACCGCTCAGATTAAGATAAGTGTCGGTAAGGTAAGGTGCATCCTGAGGATAGATATATATTGGGGCTGTCAATCGCTCACGGAGCACTTCAGCCGCTCCAATGTGATCGAAATGGCCGTGGGTAAGCAGGATTTTTTCAATTGTCCATCCGTTACGCATCACGACGTCATAAATCAGCCCTGCCTGAGCACCGGGATCGATTATAAATCCCGATTTCGTGTGTGCATCGATATAGAAATAGGTATTTTCTGCGAAAACCCCTTGCACTTGTAATTCCTTGATCATGGCTAATTTCCTTCCATTAAGAGTTTAGAGCAGCTGACAACCGTCAGGACCGCACTGATGAGGACGCTCCTCTTTAGTCTGCTCGGCAGCGGCTTTTTCCTGCTTGGTCATTTCGCGACGCAATGCAGACTTGAAGCCGTCGATCGACATGGCACCCGGCACTGCGAAACCACCGTTGAACACGATATAAGGCACACCGTGTATACCACGCATCATGGCTTCACGTTCATCGAAACGAACCTCATCATCGTACTTGTCGGAGTCGAGCACCTCTTTAACATCCTCCTCCTTCATACCTACGCCAACAGCCTTGTCAAACAATACCTTATGATCTGAGAGAACAAGATTCTCAACAAAATATGCCTTAAACAGGGCCTCGTTAAGGCGGCCGACAGTATCACGGTCATACTTAGCCTCGGCAAGTTTCATAAGGCGGTGGGCGTCACGAGTGTTGGAATAGTGCGTGGTCATATAATTGAAATCGATGCCCAGTTCACGGCCGAGAGAAGATATCTGCTCTATCTGCTCTTTGGCACCTTCAAGCGACAGACGGTATTTCATGGCGAAACGTTCGGGAGTGCTTGAAACAACCTCTTTGGAAGCTGAAGGATCAAGCTCGAAAGCTCTGAAATCAATCACCACTTCATCAGTGAGACCTAATTCTTCAATAGCACGCTGCAAACGGGTTTCACCGATGTAGCAATAAGGACATGCAAAGTCGCTCCAGATTGTGAGTGTCATCATAGTTGTGTTTCCTTTCTTAAAAATATTGGTTTTCTTATATTTATTTTCTTTATTGATTTGATTCGAATTCTATTGATATGATCTGAATTGTCCGGCCGGCGCGCAGGTTACTGATCACAGCTATCTTCCGCATTATTTACTATAGATTCAAGTATTTCTGTAAAGATAGCCAGTTTCTCAGGAGTTGTCATATCGGTCAATGCTTTGTGTCGTGCCGATGCAACCTCCATAACCTTGTTTTTAATAGCCATACCCTCCGAAGTGAGATAGACCCGGAGACACTTATGACTTACAGGCTCCGTTCTTATCAATCCCTTTTTCACCAGCCCCGCCACGCAACGGCAGACAGCGGCTTTGTCTTTACCCACCATACGGGCTATATCACATTGCTGAATACCGTCGCCGCAATATAGGGCTCTCAAAATAAGGTATTCGCTTGTGGTGATGTTGAGACCTGCATCTTTTAATGCCGTGTCAAGCTTACTTAACAGAGTCTGGTAGGCCATACCGATCAGGCAACCTAAGGCCGGGGATTCAATATTTATAATATTTCTTTTCATTGGTTTCTTTCCATGTTGCATCTATAGAACAAAGAGAAGTGGAAAATGGTTGACGATGCAACTATTTTTTATTTGTTTCAATGGTATATAATAAAACTTGAAGATGTTGATATGAGATAAAATTTGACAAAGCCGGCTCAGATGCCATTATTTAAAAAATATAATTGTGGATTTAATATAATTGTGTGTTCAAAAGCTATAATTGTGTATTCTGAAGCTATGATTGTAGCTATATGGAATATGAGATTGAGGCAGTTTAACGATAATGGAAGCGGCAATAACCGACATAAAAAAAGAAATTACAACAGCGTAAAAAAAGAAATTATAAAAGTGACAAATTGATTGTAATATATTTTGTGTATGATAAAGTTTTTACTAACTTTGTCGCAAATTTTCATACTGACAGAGTGACTAACCCACATTCAAGTTAAATCTACAGACATCATGCTACAGTCTACAAATGTCAAAACTCTCGACAAAGTTGTGGTGCGTTTCTCCGGAGACTCCGGCGACGGCATGCAGCTCGCAGGCAATATCTTTTCCAATGTCTCGGCGGGCGAAGGCAACCTTATCTCTACATTCCCTGACTATCCGGCAGAAATCCGCGCTCCGCAAGGTTCATTGAGCGGTGTGTCCGGCTATCAGGTCAGCGTCGGAAAAGATGTACACACTCCGGGCGACAGTGCGGATGTGCTTGTCGCCATGAATCCGGCGGCGCTGAAGACCAACCTGAAGTATCTGAAGCCTGACGGTATCATTATCTGCGACGGCGACTCATTCACACCGGCTAATCTTAAGAAGGCCTTATATACCACAGATGATCCTGTCAGCGAACTCGGCATTGATCCGTCAAGGATCATGCTTGTGCCGATGACTACACTTCTCAAACATACTCTCGCAGACTCCGGTATGGATCAGAAGAGCATCATGAAGTGTAAGAATATGCTCGCCTTGGGTCTTATCTGCTGGCTTCTTGACCGTCCGGTGGATAAAGTGCTCGGTAAGCTAAAGGCTAAGTTCGCCAAGAAACCGGCTATATATGAGGCTAACGAAAAGGTTATCCATGCCGGCTGGGACTATGGTCATAACACCCATGCCTCTATGCCTACCTATCGCATAGAGACAGAGGCCGCCATTCCCGGTGTCTATACTGATGTAAACGGTAATACGGCCACTGCATGGGGTCTTATCATGGCTTCTGAAAAGAGTGGCCGTCCATTGTTCCTCGGTTCCTATCCTATCACTCCCGCTACCGATATTCTCCATGAACTTGCAAAGCGTAAGGATCTTGGTGTAAAGGCTTGCCAGATGGAGGATGAGATTGCCGGCGTATGTTCTGCTATCGGTGCCTCTTACGGCGGACATTTGGCAGTGACCACTACTTCGGGTCCCGGTCTTGCTCTCAAGAGCGAAGGTATAGGTCTTGCCGTCATGGCAGAGCTTCCGCTTGTGGTAATCGACGTGCAGCGTGGCGGTCCTTCTACAGGTCTTCCCACAAAGACAGAGCAGACCGACCTCATGCAGGCTCTTTACGGACGTAACGGTGAAAGCCCGCTTTGTGTGTTGGCAGCTGCAAGTCCTACAGATTGCTTTACAATGGCTTTTGAGGCGGCACGTATCGCTGTCGAGCACATGACACCGGTTGTGCTGCTCACCGACGCGTTCATAGCCAACGGTTCGTCAGCTTTCAGAATTCCCGAGGCTACTGACTTCCCTGAGATCAAGCCCAAATTCGTGACAGCCGAACAGCTTGAGAAGGGCTGGAAGCCTTTCGATCGTGACGAAGAGTCGTTTGCACGCTTCTGGGCCATCCCCGGCACTGAGGGGGCGATGCACCGTGTGGGTGGTCTTGAAAAAGATTTCAATACATCAGTCATCTCTACCGATGGTCCCAATCACGAGCGCATGGTGAAGGTGCGTCGAGAGAAGATAGCCCGTATCGCCAATGACATACCGGAGCTCCACATCCAGGGTGATCCTGAGGCGAAGACCGTGCTGGTAGGCTGGGGTGGCACTTACGGCCATCTCCTCACAGCAGCGACGGAGCTTAACAAGGCAGGTACGCCGGTGGCTCTCGCTCATTTCCGCTACATCAATCCCCTTCCCAAGAATGCACTTGACGAGCTTAAGAAATATGACCGCATAATTGTGGCTGAGCTCAACACCGGAATGTTTGCGGATTATCTGCAGATGCAGATGGCAGGAAAGGAGATTTTGCGTATAAATAAGATAGAAGGTCAGCCTTTCCTCGTAAAAGAGATAGTAGACGGAGTAAATAAATTCATAGCAGAAGCATAACCTTATGGAAGAAAACAAGCAACAGACTTTCGCCGCCGGCGATTTCAAGAATGAGCAGACAGCGCGCTGGTGCCCCGGTTGCGGCGACCATGCCATCCTCAACGTGCTCCACAAGGCTATGGCCGAAGTAGGAGTAGCACCTAAAGACACCGCGGTAATTTCCGGTATCGGCTGTTCCTCACGTCTGCCTTACTACATGAACACCTACGGCATGCATACCATCCATGGACGTGCGGCTGCCATTTCGAGCGGTCTCAAGACTGCGCGTCCCGATCTGACGGTATGGCAGATTTCAGGTGACGGCGACGGTCTCGCTATCGGCGGCAACCATTTCATCCATGCACTGCGCCGAAACATCGACATCAATATCCTCTTGTTCAATAACAAGATTTATGGTCTTACCAAAGGCCAGTACTCACCTACTTCCGACCGTGGTTTCGTGTCGAAGTCATCACCCTACGGCACCACAGAGGATCCTTTCATCCCTGCGGAGCTGGTTTTCGGAGCCCGTGGCAAATTCTTTGCCCGCGGCTTTGACATCACCCTTGACACCACACGCGAAATAATGGTAGCGGCGGCCCGTCACAAAGGCACAGCAGTAGTGGAGGTGCTCCAGAACTGTGTGATCTTCAATCATGGTATCCATACATGGCTTTCCGACAAGACTGTCCGTGCCGAGCGCACCATCACACTTCGTCAGGGTGAGAAGATGCTCTTCGGAAAAGACAACGAGAAGGGTCTGGTGCGTGACGGATTCAAACTGAAAGCTGTGACAGTAGGTGAAGACGGTTACACACTTGATGATGTGCTCGTGCACGACGCTCACACAGAAGATGACATTCTCCACCGTCAGCTCGCCCTTATGGATGGACATGAACTTCCTCTTGCGCTCGGAGTGATCCGCGATGTAGAGGCGCCCACTTATGAGGCGGCTGTGGAGGCACAGGTTGAAGAGGTGAAGGCAAAGAAAGGCTTCACATCACTGCGTGATATGATCATGCATACAGCCGAGACGTGGACAGTAGAGTAATCTGAAATAAAAACGCAACAGGATATAAAAAAACGCATCATATTTCAGCGATTTTTGCACAAAAACAACTTTTTCGTGCAAAAATCGCTGAAATATTTCCGTATGTAAATTTTTTTCCTTTACTTTGCAGCCTGAAATTACGCAAATTCATTAATTCACAACACAAAATTCTAAACATTATGGCAGATATAGCTTCAAGAGTAAAGGCTATCATCGTTGACAAACTTACTGTTGACGAAAACGAGGTAACACCGGCTGCTGAGTTCAGCAAAGATCTCGGTGCAGATTCACTTGACACTGTAGAGCTCATCATGGAGTTCGAGAAGGAATTCGGCATCACAATCCCCGATGAGGATGCTGAGAAGATCACCACTGTAGGCGACGCTATCTCTTACATCGAGGCTCACCAGAACTAATCAGAAACCAATCCCACCAATTTCCCGATATGGAATTAAAAAGAGTTGTAGTAACCGGACTCGGTGCGCTCACTCCTATTGGCAACGACGTCGAGACTGCATGGAAGAATGCGCTCGAAGGCGTCAGCGGAGCGGGACCGATCACGCATTTCGATGCGTCGAAATTCAAGACGCAGTTTGCGTGCGAGGTTAAAGACTTCAATCCGGCCGAACATTTCGACCGTAAGAAGGCGCGGCAGCTCGACCTCTATGCCATGTATGCACTTGTGGCAGCAAAAGAGGCTATAGAAAATGCCGGTCTTGAGAATGAGAATGTTGATAAAAACCGCGTAGGCGTGATTTTTGCTGCCGGTATCGGAGGACTCCATACTTTTGAGGAGGAGGCAGGCTACTACGCCGTGAATGGCGCTGAGCAGGGTCCCAAATACAACCCTTTCTTCATTCCAAAAATGATTGCTGACATAGCTGCCGGCCACATATCCATCGACCATGGATTACGCGGGCCCAACTATGGCACTGTATCAGCCTGCGCTTCATCTACCAATGCTCTTGTGGATGCTTTCAATATCATTCGTCTCGGTCAGGCCGACGCTATTGTGGCAGGTGGCGCTGAAGCAGCTGTATTCCCCGCGGGTATCGGCGGTTTCAACTCCATGAAGGCTCTCTCGACACGTAATGATGATCCCAAGACTGCTTCACGTCCTTTCTCCGGTTCACGCGATGGATTCGTAGTGGGCGAAGGAGCGGCCGCTATCGTGCTTGAGGAGCTCGAGCATGCGAAAGCACGCGGTGCACACATCTATGCCGAAGTAGCCGGCGGTGGAATGAGTGCCGATGCTTACCACATCACCGCTTCCCA
This sequence comes from uncultured Sangeribacter sp., assembly GCA_964586465.1. Lineage (GTDB taxonomy): Bacteria > Bacteroidota > Bacteroidia > Bacteroidales > Muribaculaceae > Lepagella. The sequence continues at coordinate 1,127 of CAZPHL010000087.1, read as the reverse complement.
TCCCGAAGGCCTCGGCGCGCAACTCGTGATGCAGAACGCCCTGAAAGATGCCGGTATGAAGCCTGAAGAGCTCGATTATATCAATCTTCACGGCACTTCAACTCCTGTCGGCGACCTTTCCGAGGTGAAGGCAATCAAGAAAGTGTTTGGAGACCACGCCTATGAGATGAACCTCAGTTCAACGAAATCAATGACCGGCCATCTTCTCGGTGCCGCCGGTGCGCTTGAGGCTCTCTTCAGTGTAAAGGCTATTTCCGAAGGCATTATTCCTCCTACAATCAACCATGTGGAAGGTGACAATGATCCGGAGGTGGATTATGATCTTAACTTCACATTCAACAAGGCTCAGAAGAGAGATATCAACACTGCTCTCTCCAACACCTTCGGGTTCGGTGGCCACAACGCATCCATCATTTTCAAAAAATATAAAGAATAATCTTTTTCAAATCTCTTTATATTATGACAGGCGTTTCCAAGACGGAAGCGCCTGTTTTTTATCTGAACCAAATGTCGGGTTGCAGCGTTTAATCTGTAACAATGGTGATAGAAAATTCTAAAACAAAATGAAATTATGGATATAAATTATCAGAACGAAGCGTTAAACGCTGCAAAAGCAAGTCTCGCCGACGCTAAGGTAGCGGCTCAGGACGAAATGGAAAATCTCAAACAGGAATCTGCAGAGACACAGGCACAAGTGGAGCATGATGCAGACGACTTCAAAGCTCAGGCGGCTGATAAACTTGCCGCTCTTAAGGATCAGGCTGCCGACAAGGCTGCCCAGCTTCAGGATCAGGCTGCCGCATTGAAGGATCAGGCTGCCGAAAAAGCTGCCGCACTTAAGGCCCAGGCTGCCGATGCCACAAAGGTCGCTAAAGAGAAAGCCTCCGGTTTTTTCGACCAGCTTAAAGATAAGACTGCCGATCTTCTTCACGACGGAGCCGATAAACTGTCATCTCTCGCCGACAAACTCGGTAATTGATCTCAGTGATGTGCATCTCGAAATGCGAGATGCGGAATTATGAAAATTTTATGAGGAGATGATTTACCTGACTTATTCACAGTCAAGCTTAATAATTTAAACCATAATTCGGAACCCTATCCACGTAACATCTTGGCGGTTTAGCGAT
>CAZPHL010000086.1:1369-9159 GCA_964586465.1 uncultured Sangeribacter sp. | reverse complement strand
GAAAAGCACGAGCTTATGAAATAGACAGTCTTCTGAAATAGACAGTCTTCTGAAAAAAAGGGTCGCAAGAGAATCAGTTTTGTTCGATTCTCTTACGACCCTTTATTTTATATCAATTTTATTATCCCCTATTCACTATCACCTATTCCCTATTCACCATCATCCGGGGTCAACGCACTACGCCATATTTTTTACCTGTGCCATTACAAACGGAACATTTGCCACGGTCGGAACGGCAATTAGGACATACCATATTACCACCCGTATAGTAACTGTCGGCAATTCCGTCGCCTCCGCAAGTCTGGCATGTGCCCGTGCCGTGGCAGGTGGGACAATCATAGGTGCCGTATCGGGAGGAACCGCTGCTGCTACCGCTACTACCTCCGGATGAACTACCACCACCGGAATAGGAACCGCCTCCACCTACCGGTGAAACATACACCGGATTACCGTTGGCATCATAAAGTTGTGAATGAGTGAGGACATAACCGTTGTTAGCCTTACAAAGAGAACAAACTCCTGTCTGTCCACAGGCCTGACAAGGGATGTATCTGCCATAACCTGCTGTGACTATACCACCGTTTCCATGACAGATACCGCACCGCTGTGTTCCGGCGCACATCGTACAAGGGCCATAAGTAGATTCAATGCGTGAACCGTTTCGGTATTCCTGCACTATCTTATACCCATAATTCAAATTCTGACGGTAGGAGTTGACAACATCATTACCGCCGGAATGTTGATGGGCTGAACCGTTGTTCTGAGCCGGCCTATTGTTGTTATTATTCGCTGAGCTTCCGGTCATATTAAAAGTATCGCAATAAGTGCTCGCCAAGACATTATTACCGTCCCATAGCACAGCTTTTACATAATAGGTCTGATTTCCCGAGAGAGGATGTATCTCATCATTTGGCAGATTTACTACGAAGTCTGACCACAAAGAGTCGTCATAGGTGGCATCCCCTAAGGCTGAGGCGGAGACCTTACCATCGGTAGTATAATATCTTCTATTGAGATCAGGCACACCGGTACCTTTGGGATGTTCAACGTAAGTGACAACCTTAATCTGGCGTCCTTTCATTCCTTTTGCATTTACTTTAAAGTGCATACTCAGGCATTTCACCCCATCTACTACTTTATTATGCTCAAATCGGAGAAAAGTGATGCTGCCGGTAGCTGCCGAAACAGATATGGAGCAAACCATCGCTAATAATATGACAGCAAAGAAGCTCCAAGATTTATTTTTCTGAAGCATGACAAGTTAGTTTGATTTTTGATTTATATATCTTGTTATATGTATTTGTAACGCGTTGAGGTAATTATTATTACTCTGAATCGGAGGAATACGGGAACAAATCATCCTATAGGATATAAAAATTTTATAAATTATTTTTTTGGACGACACTGTGGGTCGCTTTTGTGATTTAACTTTGCATCCGGAAAGTAATCTTAACGGAAACTCATCGTGAATTCTATTAATGAAGCCCTGAAAAGGCAAATGCTTATCATAAACAAACTTCAGCAGGCCAAGATACCTCTATCTGCTGATATCCTTATCTCTCATCTTGAAAACAAGAGTTTGATCGACGGTTTTTCTTATCCTGAGGAGAGGAAATCGCGTATGAGGCTGTTACAAAGAGATATCAAGGCTATTGCCGTCACCTTCAATATAACCATAGTGAAGAGTGGAAAGTATTCTTACGTAATAGCAGACAGAGAGAAGTGGCCGGTGAATTATGACAGGCTCTTTGATGACTTCGATTTATTGACGGCGGTTAATCCGGATTCTTACGTGAATCGTCACATAATTCCGGAACGCAATCGCAATCGTGGTTCACACTATTTAAGGCCAATCTTATTAGCCATAAAGGATAAGTTTATTGTTGAGTTCGATTATGTAAACTATCGTGCCGGAGGCCGGGAGCGACATCATAGGTTAGCGCCTCATTATCTGAAGGAAGATCAAGGACTGTGGTATGTGGTGGGCTATGAGAACGGAAAACTCATACTCTTCGGACTTGACCGTATAAAGAATCTTGAGCTTACCGACGATACGTTTAAATTTGACGAGTCTCTTAATAACCTTGAAGAGATTTTCAAGGACAGCTATGGCATCTGGGCAGATCCGGCAATACCTACTGAGGAGATTGAGTTACGCTATGATGCTCTTGACGGTAGTTTTCTGAAAGCCCGGCCCCTGCATCCTTCTCAAAAAATAATCACCGATAACGCAGAAGAATTCAGGATAACCGTACAGCTTAAGATAACGAATGACTTTGTTATGGCTCTTCTGTCAAGAGCGCGTTCACTCGAGGTGGTACGTCCCGCACACCTCCGTGAACGAATAAGAGCCACACTGGCTGATGCACTTGCACGCCACTCGTGACCATTAAATTAAATCATAAGTGACAGATTGAAACTTCCGACAATATCCCCACCCGAATTTTGTGGTTAAATATTTTTGATGTAAATTTGCATCAATGGTAGAGACCATAAAATTTTGAACGGCAAGACGCTTATGTCTTGTCATAAAGAAGATGAAAGTGAAGTTCGTCCTTCGTCAGAAAGTCTGGTAAATTTTCACGAATGTAGGGATGGCATATACTCTCATCACTTGTAGTGTAATGCTTTTTGAGACAATCAAGGAGATATGCTTCAGGTGTGGGGATATTGTCTTTATACATTCAGGTTTACCAGAGCCTCTGACGATGAAGACAACAGCCCTCACACTTTCTTTGTATACAATCAGGAGTCTAAGATGGGCAGCTCCGGCAAAAAAGTATTATTAACATGGGATATATTAACACCAGAATGGCGATGGCTGAGACCAAGAAAGCCTTTGAAAACAACTGGTTGTCAATAGCATTAGGTTCATTTTTATGGAACTTATACATAATTGCTTTCCTTGTAGGAGGAGCAATCTTGGGTGGACTAATTATCTGGGGTATCGATGAGACTAATATTTTCCATGATTTAATCGAGGAAATTATTCTCATAGTGATTCTTCTAAGTGCTAACGGACCTTTTTCAGCCGGCTATACGAATTTCATAGTAGAAGCAATAAGACATAAAAAAATAAATTATAATCTTTTATTTTCAGGATTCCGTAATTTCCGGAAAACCTTTCTGATAGGATTCTATTCCTGGGGCATACTGATGATTGGAGTAATTTTGTTTCTCTTTTTTATTGTAGTGCTAAACACTTTATTTCCCGCAGTAACCAATAATACTTTTTTACGCATTATCGTTGTAGGGTTTATTACAATCGTGCTTCTTATACTTGAGCTAAGAATTTTATGGATACCCTATTTCATATATCAAGTAAGGGGACAGCATGATTCAGCATGGGAAATAGTAAAAAAATCATGGAATTTAATGGATGGGAATGAAATGATTCTGTTCAAACTTTTATTAAGATTTGTAGGATGGAATTTTATTGCTGTCATAACATTTGGAATCGGATGGTTTTGGGTGTATCCCTATACTGTTGGAAGTATTTATTTCTTCTATCATGATTTAAAGAATAAAATGATAGCGGAAAAACTCCATAATAAAAATAAAATTGAAATCATACCTATCGAATGGTCCACTGAAAAGACATTTACCATAATATTCATAATATTATTTTGGTCTTTTTTCATTGGTCTTGCATTCTCTTAATCAATAATTGATATGTTTAAAAAAGAAGATCTGAAGGACTATACTCTGTTTGATCCCCGAACAGATGACGAGTCCAAAATTGTAAATGAACCGGGAAATTATCTAATCTTATTGCAGCCCGGTAGTAAACTTCCTGAAATAACCTCGCCTTACTCCCCTACCACAATTGTATATGACGGTAAAGAATATGAGGTGATTTATGTAGGAATCAGCAAAGAAGGCCTCTACAAACGTGATTACAAAACCCATTTCAACGGCAATAATGCCGGTAAGTCAACTTTAAGAAGGTCGCTCGGAAGCTTGATGGGTCTAAAAAAGACCTATCGTAGCAACGGGGAACAAAGAAAATCGAGTCCTAAGACCAAGTTCATTAAAGAGGATGAGGAAATACTCTCAGAATGGATGAACGATAATCTACTGCTTCTCTACAAAGCAAATCCGGACCCCGATACGCTCGAGACTGAAATGATACACATACTCAATCCTCCTCTTAATATTCTTAAGAATTATAATCCTGTCAACAAATCCTATCGGAGCCTACTCTCAACGCTACGTAATGACTTGTCAGATTTGAAGCAGTCTTGAAATTCACTAATCTGCCTTGAAAACCACTAAATGCAGAGCTGCCTGTCCATATTTCCAGTAAAGGAATGGACAGGCAGCACCGTATATATTATCTCAAGTCTAATTCTGTATTAAGGAAATCCACAATCTCATCTTTATTGATAGCGAAAATGAAATGGGTGCCCTTCTCTATCCAAAATCTTGCCACTTTACCTCTATTGTTTAGTAGCTTATTATAACCGCTTACCATACCCGGAGCTGACGGATCAAGGCCTCCACCTATAACCAAGACTTTGGAATTTATTGGATAGCTATGATAAAGTGGTGTGGAAATAAAGACTATGTTCTTGAATGATGGGGAGAAATGTCTGTATGCCTCATTCACTGCGCTACCACCATTACTTAATCCCATAAGGGTGATGTTATCAGCCTGTATCTTATACCCCATCTTCTCAATCAACGGAATATATAGATTCTTAATTTCTCTGATATCATTATCGAAGAATATTCCGGAAAGATCATGTGTACCTATAGACAGGACAATACAGTTTTCAAGACCCATAAGGATACCGTTATATAGTTTCCAATTGCCTAAGTATCCATGACAGAACACCACCAACGGGTATGCCTTATCCTTATCATAATGCTTCGGACGAATCAGATAGAATGATTTGTTATTCTCATGCACAAACTCATTAAGACTCTGGACGTAGGCCGATGACATGGGATTCTCAAACCCACCTGATAAAGCTTTATAAGGAGTTAACATTTTATTTAAAGTGCCTCTATCTTGTTCAATATGAAGATTATCCATTAGAGGTTGAGCTATGCCGACCAAAGGACCGGCTACTTTCGCACCTATGATGCCAAGGTTACATAACTCCTCTTCCGGCAATAGTGCATTAAGGAGCCAATGATGCACGGGAGGCAACTTTATTTCACCCTGTTTATTGAGGTAGTAGTGACGCACCCTATCGGTAGGCAATGCAAAGTATCTCGGCAGGGATAACAGCAATGCTATACCCAAAACACACCACAAAGTCAAGTAGCCCCATTTCCAATAAGAGGCAAGGAAACCGCTGATCTGTACCTTCCATACCAATACCATCAGCATAATCAACACGATTCGCCATTCTATTGAAACACAGAGTATAAATAAACCTATAATGACTATAGAAAGAATGAGTTTTATTACCATTGTTAATCCGGGAGTTTGAAGTATATAAATTATTATGTCTGCTATTTACTAATACCGGACCAAGTAAAAGGTAAACTGATTCTATATCATCAAGCCGTATTTTTCACAAACTCATCTCCTGAACTAAATTCCTGCCGTAGATCGTTTATGGCCAATCAATGCAGTTGATCGATGGAACATGTAAAACGACATGAGGGATAATTCTCACATCCTACAAATTCGCCTTTCGGTCCATTCTTGACAATCAGTCCTCCTCCGCAACGCGGACATATACCCTGACGGATACCACGAGAGATTTTACGTGAGGTTTCCCGGGCATAGGTGACGTGTTCCCTTTCCGCACCACTGCCTTTCAAGGCCACACTCTCTATCGCAGTCTGAATTTCCTCCAGATCTTCTCTTTCTATCACACGGTCACGTCTCTCTATCTCCCTAACCATATCCTCGAGAGGAGTAACGATAATTGACTCATCTAATCTGACTTCGGAACCGGGTCGCCACCATCTTCTCTTTTTACGTTCAGAAGGTATGAATGTTCTGCGAATACAACGGTCGGGCAACAGCATGCGGCTCTCAATGATGTCGTCAGCCTTGATTTCAAGTTGCCATGCTTCTGTGAATACCACCATTGATACGAATAAATCGCTGTCAATATCCGTAAGAATACGACTCAACACCCTGATATGACCTTTATTTTGCAAAACAGGATTATAAAGCTGACGTGATTGGGTCGAGAGATGCTGAGTCCAATACTGTGCATGTTCACTACCGGTTATCCTACCGGCCAGACTCTTGGTCTCTATCACAAAAATACCGCGTGTGGAAATCACTATATGGTCAATCTGCGAAGTGCGTCCGTTGGCGGCGGGAAGCAAGACGTTATTAAGGATAATGGTGTCACGCCGTTTCAACCTACGCAATTCCTTACTTACAATACGCTCTCCACGTTTTCCCTTACGGGCCGCACGTCCGGCTTTCCAACGCATAACGATGATAAACACCAGCAACATCAAAGCTATACCTATCAGAATACCACACAATAATTTCAGATCCATCTTATCTCTTTTCTGCCATATCGTTTATTAATACCACTTATAGAAGGACCTTCCGCTCAACCGTCTCTCCGGCAGCTAAACAGTCTCTCTGTCATCTAAGGTTTTCAACCTCTAATCACTGTAAAAACCATATAGGCTACATAAAGCGCCGAGAGAACTACTCCGAATATACGCCCTATACTCCGGTTTTTAACACATAAAGGAATAAGCCACAACAAAGCGGATGCACCTACAAGAGTAAAGAAGTCTACGAATCCTATAGTGTCGGCCTTCAACGGAATCACTAAGGAACTCAGACCTACGGTTAACAAAGCATTTATTATGCAGGAACCCACTATATTTCCGAAAGCAATCCCGCTCGCCCCTTTGACTGTGGCGGTCACCGACGTAACCAGATCAGGAAGCGCATTGCCAATAGCTACTACAGTCAGGGCCACCATAGCCTGGCTCATACCAATCTTCAAGGCCAGTCCGCTTGCTCCGTCAACTACCCAGTTGCCACCTATCACCAGGGCTCCGAGTCCTCCGGCTATCATAATCCACGAGAACCATTGCTTGCCCCTCAACTCCGACACCTCGGTTTTCAGCGCACTCAGTTCTCCCCTGACAGAATGGGCCGAAGCTACGCCTGTATGGTCGGGGGTAACTGAAGTAACAGCCGAAGAGGGCATATCATCCGAGTCGTCCAATCCTTTGTCTTGTTTTGAAGACAGAATCATAAACCACATATAAAATATGAAAATCACGATGAGCATGATGCCGGATGACCGATTTATGATATTATGATGAGCTCCATCAAAAAGCACACTGTCACCTGCTATCCATAGAGCTGCGGAAGCTATGAACAGAATGGGAAGATCCTGACTACGCATTATAAGGCTTACCTTAAATGGTCTGACAATTCCCATAATCCCCACCACAAGAAGGAGGTCGAAGATGTTTGAGCCGATCACTTCTCCAACTGCAAGGGCGGGTTTATCCTGAAAAGCTGACTCGATACATACCACCATATCGGGCATGGTGCTACCGAGTGCAACAACAGTCAAGCCGATTATCAGATTTGACACCTTGAATCTCTTTGCCACCGAGACAGCACCATCAGTGACATAGTTGGCTCCCAACACCAGAAGCACCAGTCCAAGAATAAGGAACAGGATATCATGAAACATGTTATTTAAGTTTAGTTTACATTATCAACGTCTATATCATTTCAACGGTTTTACAATCACCTACAAGAGTCTTAAAAAGGGACGGGGGCTTCGAAACAGTAATGATGATTATCAATAGGGAAAGTGAATTCCAACCTGTGGGCA
>CAZPHL010000086.1:0-1269 GCA_964586465.1 uncultured Sangeribacter sp. | reverse complement strand
TTCGAAACAGTAATGATGATTATCAATAGGGAAAGTGAATTCCAACCTGTGGGCATGAAGGAGAAGGCGTATTGACGTATCACTTGTCTGTTTACCATACAGACGGTCACCTACGATGGGCATACCGAGTCCAAGAGGCGAGGCGGCATGCACCCGTAATTGATGAGTGCGTCCCGTGAGAGGATGAAACATCACTCGACTACGGCCTTCCGACACTTCCATGACCTCATAATCTGTAACTGCGTCCTTCCCTCCTGCCGTATCAACATACTGCCGCGGTCGATCAAGCCAATCGGGAGAAAGTGGCAGCTCTATTCGTCCTTCCCGAGGGAGAGGATACGCCTCATAATCACCTTCCAACGTGGCAGCGTATACTTTTCTCACTTTGCGAGTGGCAAACAAAGACTGCATAACCTTGAATGATGAGGGTCCGAATGTAGCTATGAGTAATCCCGAAGTATCCTGATCAAGACGATGGGCCATTTTCACAAGCTTTTCAGGACCATATTTATGTTCGAGCCATTGCTGTACGGACATCGCCATACCTTTACCGGGCACTGAAAGCATACCGGAGGGTTTATTGACCACACAAAACCACTGATTCTCAAATATTATCTCCGGTTCATGAACATGCATGGAGCATCGGTCACTATTGAGCGGAGGCTCTACAGAGAGGCCTTCAAGCATCCAGGTAAGCACAGGAAGGCACTTGCCACGACATGCCGGATAGTGCTCGCCGTGTATGCGTATGTCGCCACCTTTGGGTCTGCCGTACCAATATTCAGCCATAGCCAAAGGTTGCCAGCCGTTCAGATAGGCAGCTTGCAAGAGTTTCGGTGCACAACATTCCCCGGCACCTGAGGGGGGAACATTCAAAGGTGTCCCGGCAAAAATCTCACTCAGACTCCGGCTTTCACCACGCGCGTTGAGCAACCGGAAATTGGAGAACAACCATTTCTGCAGTGCTTCAGAATCAGAACGACGCTTTTCCTTCATGGACTCAAGATTACGTTGGACCTCCTTAAATTCAGAAGCCAATGGTTCCAATTCAGCGGTCAGTCTGCGCTTAAGGCGTCGAAGTTCGGCTTTCTCAAACTGACTCCGGCGAACCATAGCTGTCAACTCATGGTCATCAACAGTTGGTGAACTCCTTTTAGCATCTCTTTCCAATTTCGACAATCTGCATTTTTCCTTGTAATCTGCGAGTCGGGCATTCAGTCGCTCTTCAGCACATTCATAATCATTTTTTATTTTGGCAAAAGGTCCATG
>CAZPHL010000085.1:0-9195 GCA_964586465.1 uncultured Sangeribacter sp. | reverse complement strand
CCGAGCTGGTTCTTAATCTGTTTTACCAAGTCATCACGCAGGTCTTTGTCAAGCACGCTGACAGCGAATCCCTCTGTATCCATCTGAGGATATTTGTAGACAACAGGCATCAGATTCTCATTGAGCGTGCCGGTCAAAGTAAGATTGCCGTTAGCCACTTTGAAAGGACGCTCTTTCATAGGTAGATTGAGGCCGTTGATGCGCATATCTACCATTTTCCCATTCTTTGCGGCTTTAGGAAGGTCGCATGTAGCCACGCGTACCCCATTTAGATTGACACCCTCCGGAGCCATCAGGAAATATTTGCGTCCTCCTATGGTCATGTAGGGCAAGCCATAGACCATCTGTTCGCAAGGCATGAGAATCACCGGATCACCTGTTTCAGTAGCGATAGCAATTCTCACATCGTAACCTAAATTGGCAAGGAGATAATGCACTGCCGACATCTTTGAGGAAAGACCCGCATTGGGGAACTTATTATCCATGTAGGCGCAAAGGAACTCGTAAGTGAGGTAGTCGTTAAGACCGAGTTTCTTGATCTGAGGAAGAAGGTATTCTTCGGCCAGTTTGTCAAGGTCTTGTTCCTCCATAAGTTTCCAGTGATTGGCCAGGTCGGCAGCTTTACCTAAGTTGTTGCTGATCTTGAAATCAATCTGAGGCACAGCTATCTCCATGCCATAAAATTTCACCACATCCTTGCCATCCGTGTTTTCCTCCTGATAAGGGGGCATAGGAGGCATCTCGACACCTTCAGCCATCACAGGCACTTCCGGAATCAACGGATTGACATTGATCATAGGTTTCACGGTTTCCGGCTTTATTTCGATAGTCGGGGGCACTTCTTTCTTAGCCTCCGGTGGAACTTCTACGGGAGGAGCTTCGAAGAGTGAGGGAATACCGCCGGGTTGGTTGGGTTTAGCTACCGGTTCCGCTTCGGGTTCTGAGGGTTGCTCGGCCACGAGAGGCTCTTCGGGCAAAGGTATAGTGCCTAACACCGGTTCGGGCAGCTTCACCGGATTAACTGATGGCTTTGAGAGGGTGATATCAGGCACCTTCACCGGTTTAGGCGTATTATCGCGTGTAGCCGGCATAAGGGTTTCATATTCATGCCATGTGCCTTCAAGGAAGTCGGCATAATGGTCAAGTATGGTGCGGCGGAATTCCTGATAGTCATTGAGAATACCTTGACGGAACTCTATAAATGTCTGGGGCACCTGAGAGTCAACGATGGTTGAGCCGAGACATAGCGCAGCTCCAATAAGAAAAAATCTTTTCATAGACCGTTGAGTTTGAGAATTAGTGATTAGGATGGAGCTTGAGATTAATTTGCTTCACACCCATTTTAGGATCGTTACGGCGACTTTTGACAAGCCATTTTGAGAAATCTTCCTCCTTGATTCTGCGCAGGCCATCGTCACCCATACGGGTCATCGGTCCTGAGAAGGCAGTGGGGGAGAAGACCACATATAATTTATTGAATTCGATTTCTTCGGGTGCAGCTATACCGAAAGCGTCGATATCACCGAAAGAGCCGTTGGCTTTATCCGGATCAAAAAAGACATAGTCATAGTCCTTCTTCAGCTTTCCCTCTTGTTTGGGATCCTGCGAATAGGGGAACATTGTTATGACGTTTTCCGTCTCATCGAGGAGATAGACTCCCAGATAGCCGTCGCACGGAGTTGAGACATAGAGATAAAGATTGTCACCGTCCTGATAATCTGTGGAGGCATTCCCTTTAGTCGTACCGTTACGAAGGGCGAGAGCTTCAAAATCCACCGCTTCATTCGTAATGGCTTTGGCGGTACCTTTCACGTGACAAGTCACTACAAGGTTGTCATCTTTGTCGAGATTGACATCATAGGTAGGTTCACCGTCATCGGCAATCCATTCTCCTTTAACTTCTGAAGCGGAAAGAGAGAAGAATTTGGTAGATTCACCGTTGGAACCGAGGCGGTCAGCCTGAAGTATATCCTGACTTACGATAGTGCCGAATTCCTTCGAGATTGCGTTCAGTCGTGCGCCCTCCAGAGCTTTACGCTTGCTGGAAGCCGGAGAGTCGGTCTTATCGGCATAGTAAGTATATTCTCCGCTAACTTTCTTGACTTTAGAATCAGCCACAGCCGACTGTGCCAGAATAATGGCACAGCCGAATGCGACAGTTCTGAATATATGATTCAACCTTCTGAGTCTCATTTACGCAATTTCTTTTTGTTAAGCTCGTTGGCTATAGCACCGTTTGCCGTCATCTTAGGATGCTGAGGCTTCTTAAGAGTTGTCGAGGCTGTTTTCTGCACCTCGGAGCTCACATAATCAGCTATCTCCTGAAGACTGGCATTTCCTTTTGATTCCTGAAGCTTCTTGAGCAGGTAATATGTGAAGAGACCATGATTTTTCTCATTCCAGGGTAATGCTGTCTCCTGACCGTCGGCCGCACTGAGCACAAACATACTTCCTTTAGGAGCAACCGGTTTCGGACGGAGCACTACGCCACGTGCATCAGCGAGCATACCCTCACCGCGGTTGGAGCCGCTGAAGCATGCGTCCATGAACACCATCACATTGGATGCACCGAGATTACCAAGCTCATCATACAACTTTGACAAGGGATAAGCGGTTGCCATGACCATAGGATCGGCATCCACAGGGAGCATGTAAGCCTCCTTGCTGCTTTCATCAGGCACACCGTGACCGGCATAATAGAAGATTACATCAGTGCCGGGACCGAGAGCGCTTACGGTATTTTTCAGCTGACTGATTGCCGAGAGTGTCTTACCGTAGGTAGCATCATGGAATACGAGTACCTGATTATCGGGAATACCGAGTGTCTCGCGACAATAACGCGCGAAAATGTCACCGTCATGTTCGGCAGAAGTCACCTTAGAAACATTACCGTAGTTCTCATTGGCGATTATGACGGCTATAGTGTTATTATTAATCTGCTTGTTAACCGGGATATCTTTATCGACATCGCTCTCAACGGTGATTTTGGTTACCTTGTTCGATTGATTTCTACTGCCAGCTCCACCCTGATTCTTGGGAGTCTGGTTGCTGGCCACAAGTTTGGTAAGATCAACGTCTACCACCGGGGGCTCGTATGCAAGAGAGGTGCTGGCGTTATAGGTATAGTCCTTTCCGTTAGGGCTATGGAAGGTAATGGTAGAGATGGCGATATTGTCGTCCTGGATAAAGAACTTGGCATTACGGATCTGTACCTTGTCCCATGTGTTTTTGAAGACCTCCGCCTCCTTGTTCTTCAGGGGAACCTTGATGTAAACAGGGCCGAAGTCAGACTCAATGGCGTAGGTCTCATTCTCCACATCATAAGGCTGGAGTTTAAGCTCCGACAACATCAGATGACCCGCATACTGCTTAAGATATTTCTCCTCGGTGATAGCGCTCAGACGTTTCTGTTCCCTGCGTATGTTTTCGGGGGCAAGACGTTTGGTATAGTCATCCACCTTCTCAAACTCTCCGCGTTGAGCCCATTTTGTGATCTCTTCAGTGACATAAGCCTGGGCGAACTCCTGATAAGAGGGAATGTTGCGGCCGCCGGCAGCCTGTGTTCCTCCTTTGGAATCCCCCTGAATAGCAGGAAGATCATTCATAGCCACTGTGGAAGCACCGAGGGCCGAGAGCTGCACGTTGGCCGCATCGACCTTTGATTTATTACCCAATACGGCATAAGAGGAGGCCATCGCTTTCAGATATTTCGTATTATTCGGGTCGTTCTGAGAGAGTTCCTCATACTTTTCTGCAGCACTTGAGAAATAGGCGTTGCTCTGGCGACGACTTTTTGCGGCATCCTTGTCAGTGACGGCCATTATACTCTCGTTGTAATGCTGGGTGCCGAGATTATAATAGCAGCGTGCGATAGCTTCATTGATGGAAAGACTGTTGGGACGCATCTCATCAAGCTGCATGTAGATATCGAGGGCAGGGCGGTATTCGTGATTATCCTCGTATACTTGAGCCTGAAGGTTCAAAAGTTTTTCATCATTCGGCTTGAAAGTAAGGGCGCGAGTCACAAGTGGGCCAACAAGGTCACGTCTATTGGCATCCAGACACATCTGCATTGCAATGGTGAGGAGCTGATAGTTAGCCGGAAATTCATTGGCAGCGGCCACTACAGTGTCAAGACCGCGTGTAGGTTGCTGGGTTTTCAGCAAAGACTGGCCATAGAACAAAGCTACGTTCTCACGGTTTTTCTGGTCATTTGTGTTGAGATATGTCTCGAAATATCTTATGGCGTTGTCAATGTCACCGGCATTGTAAGATCCGGAGGCAGCCACATATACCATAGCGGGGTATAATTCCGCATCACGTCGGAACTCGGCGGTTGCCATCTGAGGCATGAGCTGAGTGTCGATATATGCTCGTGCAAAACGAGTCATATTCTTGCTGTCGCTTTTGGAAGAATAGCTTACAGCTGCCCTGGCCATTGTATTGTTGAGATCAAGCAGAATGCCGCGTAACTGGTCAGCTTCCTCATCTGTGATAGATTCGAGTGCTATTGCTTTCGAGGCCATTTCATAAGCTTCATACGCCTTGTCATAGACTTCCTCATCCGTTGCACCGTCAATCTGAAGGGTGCGGATAGACTTATACAGTTCAGCCGCCTTTTCAGCTGAAGGGGCAGTATCTGCCTGTAGCTCGGTTACATTCTGTTGATCTACGTCCTGAGGGAGCGCCATCATCGAAGCGCCTCCACCGAGCAATAGCATGGCTGCGATAGCGGCAACCGTCCTGCTATGCTTCAGGCGTGTGATCAAAGAAAAAATAGATAAAGTCGGTTTAATCATATATTCAGTTGCTTATTTGAGGTTGAGAGGATTAAGATTCAGAGGAGATTGAAGGGAGAAAAAGGTGAGGAGAGAGGTAATGTTTCAGAATACGTCGACGAAGACGAAAGAAGCTGTAATTCTGCGGAATTCACTGCCTTTGCCTTGGGCCACGTCCACCTTGATAGTATAGTCGGCATCCATCTTGTCGAGGTTAGCCACATTATTTTCAAGGAATGTCTTCACACCCTCCGCACGCAGGAATGCGAGCTGGCGGTTCTCCTTTATGCCATCGGCTTTTGTTACAGTGATAGCTGTGAGGTCACCGTTTTCATAAATCGGTTCATCCACAAGATCTCCGTACACACCATTATAGGGTATGGTGCGTATGATGGGAGTAGCGTCTGCAGTGCCGGAGATGGTAACTTTAAGTTTCTTGCCACCCTTGATATACTGGGCGAAGTCACCCTCGAAGGCCTCTTTTACAATCTTAAGCATAGCGCTGGCAGCTCCTGATTCGTCTACGATATATTTACCGGGAGGGAAGTCCTCAGCGGCTGAGAATTCGGGATCAACCTGATAAGTGAAGTTCACCTCATAGTTCATTATTTTCTCGCCGTTGGCGTTATAGTCAGGCACGACTCTTGAATCCACACCGATGCTGGTATGGTTAGAGATAAGGTCATTATGTTTAGCTTCCTCCACTACTTTCTCACGCAGTTCCTGAAGACGTAGCTCCTCCATCTGCTGCTGTTGGAGTATTTCCAGAGAAACGACATTATCGTCACCTGTCATATAATCCATACTTGTACGGTTGAGGTTATTATACTCGTAGGTTTTGCCGTCAGCCTGATTGAATACCTTGGCGTAGATAATCTCGAACGTATCATCGGGGAGCACTCCATATTGCACGTCAGAGAGGAGAAGGTCGTTGGCGCTATGGAAAGAGGCTACATCAGTTTCAGGCACTGGAAGATAAATGGTAGGCATTTCAGAGAAAGAAATGGCGAGTACCTGATTTGTACGGTCATAGTTGCCGAGAGTCATCTGCTGCCCTGCGAGGAGGTCGCCGGCGAGCTGTGTAGAAATGGCATCCTCGAAGAGGCGGCGCTGTTGAGCGCGTGTTTCATCGTTGACACGAAGCTTATAGTCTTCCATTGACTCGCCCGGCATCATCTTCAACCATTCCGCCATCATCTGGTCAACCTCATCATTTATGAGTTTTGCGAAATGAGGCTCAAGGTTAGTGAGGCGTTTTGCGCCAATGGCATTTTCTGTGGTGTAGGTGAGGATAGGATTACCGTCGGTATCTTTGATGAAAGTGATATCCTGTACCATAGCCGTTTCCACGGGGAGAGTGTTGCGGTCGGTAGGACGCACGAGGTTGATGACCTCGATAGTGTTTGGCGAGGTAGCCACAGCCATGTATTTACCATCGTTGTTGAAAGTTCCTGCAAGAGCGTCGCCGAGATTATCTATATCATTCTTGATATTGAAAGTGCGCGTATCATAGATAGTGAGCGCCCCATCTGCTGTAAGGACGGCAAATTCCGAAGAACCGTTGTTGAACAGGATATCATTAACAGTAACTTCATTCTTCCAGTCACGTCTTTGTTTTTTCTCCTCGAAATTGTACACTACCACTCTGTCATCGCCGGCAATGGCAAGATAATAACCGTTATCGCTGATAACCATTTTCGTGGGTGCAAAAGGCAACTCCATTTGGTCGAGAAGAGTCATCTGGCGAGGGTCGAAAACGAACAGACCCTTATCAGAAGCGATTGCGAGGCGGCGGGCATCAGAGGTGAAAGCTATCGCCGAAGGCTGACCATATTTCTTAGTGTCGAATTGTCCGATTTTTTTATCGGTCTCCATAGTACTATAGATATAGGCATATTTGCGTCCCTTTTTATCAGTTTCAATGACACCGAAACTGATACCGGCCGGATTCACCTCCACTCCGTTAAGTGAATTCTTAGTGGAATAGAGATTATCTCCGCGCATTGTGGCGACAGAATTGGTGGAGAGGGGGTATACTACTGTGTTATACTTTCCCAGTTCCGAGGGTGTGTTTTTTTGTTTGAACTTGTAATCGGTTTTAGACTGTTCCTTAGCTTGAGACTCATTTTGGGCATAGCAATTGAAGGAAGTCAAGCAACCGGCCAACAGCACAGATAAAGTGTATATACGATATTTGACTGACATAGCTAAAAAAAGATAATAGTGTCGGGTTTTGAAATAAGCACAGAGGTTACAGCCGGAATAGCCGTAACCCCTGAGGGATTATAATCTTTTCATTACAACCACATTAGTGATATGATAACGTAAGAAACCGTAGTGACGAATTACTGAGAGATAGGGTCGTTGGCGTAAGAACGAATCTGAGCACCATATTTACCGGCGAGTTCACTTTCTTTGAGCGCGGCCTCAAGAGCCTGTTCGCGAGCAATGCGAGCCTTAGACTCGTTGACGATGTAAAACGCCTGGATTTCGTATGTGCCATCGCCGTTATCCTTGATAATAGTGTAACTTGGTTCAAGAGTGTGTTTCACTTTCTGCTCGATGAGACGCTCGTAAGCTGCATAGAACTTTTCGAATTCTCCATCGCCCTCGGCACCTTCAGCGAAATTGTCGCTTACTACGCGGCCTTTGATGGTGCTTCCCGCTTTTTGAGCATATTTGAGAGTGGCATTATTGAGGGCCATCTGTTCTCCGAGGTTCTTGGATTTAGTACGGGTAGAAATACCGTCAAATTCCACACCGTTGTCGCCAAGTTCGCTAAGTTTAGCATAATGACGTATAAGAGCCACCTCCATAGTGCGGCTGCCCAGGATTTCATATCCCTTCTTTTTATATTCTTTCATTTTCTCTTTCACCTCTTTTTTCTGAGCTTTCTCTGACATTTTGTCATAGTTTTGGGCGAAAGCAGGTGCAAGGAAACAGAGCGCCATAAGTAGGGTCAAAATCTTTTTCATACTGGTAGGTAGTTGAGTTAAAATTTTTGAGATTATACCAATTTGTAGTGTTTTCATTCAAAAGCTTTATAGGCAAAGTTTATGTAACTTGACCATGCAAAGTTACTAATAAAAACGTGTGGAACAAAAAAAATTGTATTTTTGGGTCTTAAAATTAATTATTTTTAGAAAGAGACACAATGCTAAGCGTAACAAGCTGACTTAAAATGGTAATTATAAATAAAGGCAATCAGCTTTAGGTATGGTATAGAACAAGGTGATTAAAATTCAGTAACAGTAATTAAAAACCTTTAGTAATCCGGTAACCTGGGTAGGGTGTTATAATAATGAAAGCGATTGAAACGATAGGTCGGTCAATTGCTGACAAGAAAACACCTTAACTTAAAATTATATTTATTATGGAAAAAGAAAAGAAATCTTATTATTTCAACATGATCGAGGCCAAAGATGGTAAAATGTCAGAAGTGTTGAATTTTAACTTCGGTGGTCATCATGACATCGCCGCTATGGTAGAAAAAGCAAAGTCATTAGGTTTTGCAAAAGACAAACATGCCAAGGAATTTGTTCTTGCCATGCGTTTCATGCACCATGTAATTAAGAAAAACGCCGACAATGCTCTGTTTGCAGAATTTGCACCTCAGTTTGAGGCTTTCAAGAGCAGCGTAAAGAGCCAGCTCGGCTGCAACTGCAATCAGCAGTAATCAGCGCCTGAATTAACAAGGCTTATTGATTTGCGGATTGAATAAGTTTGCAATCAGGATTATAAAAACTCAGAGACTTATAATCAGTTCTATTTGAACAATGGTTTTATTGAGAAAACGATTCTAAGTGAATATAGAATAGGTTTGAAAAAGGAGGTCATTCGGTCTAACGGGTGATCTCCTTTTTTACAATGCATTAAAAAGAAAGATTTATTTATCATCTTCGTGTGCGAGAATAAATTAAGATTTGGTTTGAAGAAATGGTACCTTTTCTATTCAGAAAACCTCCAACGACTCATTGGAGAATTCGGAATATATCCGCAAGGAGTAATTCTCCACCAACATAGTGGAGAATTACAACACACTGATAATATGCCTGATACAAAACTCCACCATGTTGGTGGAGTAAAGGCGGATGAAATAGATGAAGAACAATTCCCTCAACTCTTCGCCTGTGTCCCATGGAAACATCCTGTAGAGATAATAACCAAATGTAAATCGATTGAGGAAGCGTTTTTTTATCTTAGACTAACGGTGCAAGAATCTCTATCTAAGCAAGGTTTGGTTAACTGCATAAATGCCAATTGGTATAAACTTAACATGTCTCCTTCCGTCATAAAGAAGATAATAAAAGTTTTAAAGGAAACAGGGAAAATCAAGAGAATCAGAGCTCTACTCCGCAACTCCAACATTCGCTCCTACGGCACACTGCATCGCTTTTCATAGCTCTGCTCCATCGAA
>CAZPHL010000084.1:0-9295 GCA_964586465.1 uncultured Sangeribacter sp. | reverse complement strand
GCGCTTTCCCGTCACTTCCGTAGGCCCATCCATGAGTGAATACTTCTTCCACCCATCGCATTGTCAACGAAGGAAGTGAGTACCAGTAGAGCGGACCTTGGATTATGATTTGGTCTGCCTCAATCAATTTTTTCTGCTCTGCTTCGACATCTATTCTATAATCCGGATATAATTCAAACAGGTTGCTTACCAAGAGACCCGGGACAGATTTCTTCAAATCGTCTACTATTATCTTGTTGTAGATCGACAAAGGCCAGTAGGGGTCGCCGATCACCAAGAGTATATTCTTTTCTGTTTTCATAATCTATAATATAGTATTAATTGATTGATACGTAGTTAATCTCTAGGATAGAGGTACATTTAAAGCAAGTGATTTTTCAACCAGTCGGTGACAATCCCTACTACATATTCCGGACTATAGTTATAGGTATGGTCCTCACCGGGAATAAGTTCAAGTATGCTATTCTTCAAGACCTTGTGATAGCGCTCCGCATAAGTGTAAGGCACCACTACATCGGCCATACCATTAATCACTAATGCCGACCCGGAGTATTTTTCTGCCGTGTCGTAAATAGGCAGAGTCATGGCGGATTGAATATAGGGTCTGCCGATTGAGTGACCTCCACTTACCGGATACATGTCTTCATTCAGATGCCAAGGATCGGCCGTCAGAGCCGACTGCTTATCGTCTTTAATTCCCAGCAGAAAGAAATCTACCGCCCCTTTGATCATTCCGTAGGTACTCGGTTTAAATCCTTCTTTCATGTCAAAGGATTGCAGTCGAATAGTTACATTTCCACCAAAAGGAGATTCAACTGTGTTGATAGCATTTTTCAGTTCATTTCTCTGGGCTTGACTCAGACTTTCGCCATTAAAACTTCTTACTGAACGACGCTCTTTTATTGCTTCTATTATATTCATGTCGGTATGGGCTTTATTATGAAACACCCACCGAAATGCCATAGTTCATCTCTTAAGGATAATATGGGGTTATCTCGGAAGCAGTTGCTGTGAGGCGTTCTATAAGTTCTTTCTATTTCAACAAATTCTCTTCAATTAGTTTATTTCCTGGATTTAACTTGTGTGAATGGCTTCTTAAATACCACTTGAGATTTCGTTATTTTGGGCTCATTTCATTCGAGCTCCAATAAGGTTGTCATCATACATCTTCGACTCCCTCTCAGTTGCTCAAGCCAACACGTATCCCCTAACGCGATTCCAAACGCAATGTTCTCGCAAATTTTTTATCCTCTTCATGGCGCGAGTGAGTAAACGATGAGATACAGTTCATTTTACGGAGAAGGCTCCTATAAAATTATCTATTCCTAATCAATACTTTCCTACCATTGATTATGTAAATCCCGGAAGATAGCGGTCGATGAGCTATACGGTTCCCCTTGAGGTCATATACAACCTCCCCTTGAAGATTATCCCCTGATACTTCTTCAATTCCCGATGATGTAGCCAACGAAATTATCAATGTTATATCTCCGTTACCAAGAAATTCTCGTAAACATGACAGATATTCTTCGTCAATCTTCCCTAACCGGGTATAACTCCATGAATTGTGTCCATAAAAGATTACCATGTTATTCCCTTGATAGAGCATTATGTCTCCTGGAACTGTGGTTATCTGACTGTTTGATGTCGGTAACGACTGAGGGAGCCGTCCAACTTTCTCAAAACCGCCATATTCATTCATATTTATGGTGATTGAGCCCTTTTGCAGAATTGAGGCTAATTCCCTTGTAGCCTTATTATCAACAAGCGTAGCATATATGGAATTTTCCCCAATAGTCAACTTGATTTTAGTTTGTGCAGTCATAATACTTGTAACTGAAATTAGTATATAAAAAAGTAAAAATACCTTTTTCATAATCTTTTAATTACTCTTGTTCCATAATCTCTTGATTACTCTTGCGGGCACTCCACCGACAACGGTTCAGGAGTCAATAGCTTAAGAAATTACTACAACCCCTGCAAATACAGCTCCTTCATCTACTGTAACCCAGGGTAAAATAGTAACATTTGCTCCAATCCAGACTTTATCTCCGATTTTTACCGGTGCGGGAACCATGTCTGTGTATCTTTCCGGTTCAAATCCATTATCTCGATGAAGTCCTCTTTGTCATTTCCCACTTGTTTTTACAAGGTTATTCTTGAAAAATGAAATCAGTTTGTCAAAGGGAATCAAGTCGGTGCGGTCATACAAATCAACATGACCGGCACCGGGCACAACGACAAGCTCCTTAGGCTCGGCTGCACGGGCAAAAGCATCCTCACTGAATTCGCGTGAATGAGCTTCTGATCCGGTAATGAACAACATCGGACGTGGAGAGATTGTCTCGATGTCCTCAAAAGGATAGAAATTCATAAACTTGACATTGGAAGTCAAAGTGGGATGGGTGGTGGTAAGTGGGGTCGCTCCGTCAGGTGTAAACTGTCCTCTTGGTGTGCGGTAGAATTCGTAAAACTCTTTCTGGACATCATTAAGACTGTCGCTCCACTCATTTACCGTTCCTCCCGTTAACTCAGGCTCTGCTCCCTCGAATTCAGCATAACGTCTTTCAGCTGCCTCAGCAATTATAGCTTTCCGCTGTTCCAACGAAAGGGATTTGTGCAAACCGTGGCGGTTAGCATTACCCATGTTATACATGCTTACTGTAGCGATAGCCTTTAAACGAGGATCGATCTTGGCTGCGCTTATGGCAAAACTACCGCTACCGCAAACACCGATAACCCCGATCTCATTACGGTTAACAAATGGTCTGGTTCCAAGATAGTCTACTGCTGCGCTAAAAGCCTCGGCATACATATCCGGACTTACTGCATTACGAGGCTCTCCATCGCTTTCTCCCCAGAAAGGCAGGTCTATGGCTAATGTGACAAATCCGGCTTCCGCCATTTTCTGTGCATAAAGCAATGCGCTTTGTTCTTTCACTGCTCCCATCGGGTGACCTACTATGATGGCAGGATATTTGTCACCGGGTTTCAAGGAATTTGGAATAAAAAGAGTCCCGGCTACTTTCATCTTATACTGGTCAAGAAAGGAAACCTGCTGCTCCTTGGCCTTGTAACTATGGTAAAAATTGTCAGCTCCTTCCGGAATTACATAGTTATAAGTGTCTTGTGCGTTTGCTATAACAGATATTGAGGTGATTACCAATGCAATCAGTGTCCTTATTGATTTCAATAGTTTTTTCATATTTATTGTTTTTTTTATTAGAACTAATATCACCCTGCAAAGTTAGTAAGCATTATTGGTAAATACCGACCCCAATTATGGCAATGCAGACCCCAAATGCTGATAGGATTATTTCTGTGTTAAAAAAGTAGTATTTTTGCAATAGAAAACAAAGTCTACATGAAAGAAAATCAAAAAATAGTGAAACTTGATTCCATAGATGCGTATAACAAGCTGTATGGTCTTGAAACATGTCACCCCTTAGTGACTGTGTTTAATCTCAAACAAGCAACCAAAGTTGTCAACCATATCCTGATGGAATATGGCGTTTACGCACTATTCCTGAAAAATGGATCCAATTGCACTATTAAATATGGGCGTCAGCCATACGATTATCAGGAAGGGACTATAGTAAGTTTTTCTCCGGGACAATTGATTGGTTTGGATACCGAAAAAGATGAAGTCTCTCCGGATGTAATTGGACTCATCTTTCATCCGGATCTGTTTTATAAGACTACTCTTGCCCTGAAAATCCGGGACTACTCATTCTTTGATTATTCACAAAGAGAGGCTCTGCATCTTTCTGCAGAAGAAAGAAATATATTCTTGGAAAGTCTTGAACGGATAAAAAAAGAGATTGAGCATCCTGTAGACAAACATACAGCTGAAATTGTTTCCAGTCATTTACAGGTGTTACTTGATTACCTTACCAGATTTTACGAAAGGCAGTTCATCACCCGCCGGAAGGTGAATTCAGAAATTATCGAGAAATTTGAAGCGGCCCTTAATGATTATTACAAGCCCGGTTATGCTAAAGAAGGGATACCTCCGGTCAATTATTTTGCAGATATTGTAAATCTCACACCGGGATATTTCGGAGATTTGGTTAAGAGAGAAACAGGGTTAACTCCTAAGGATATAATCACCCAACGTATCGTCTTGTATGCTAAGCAACGTCTTTCCACGACCTCCGATGATATCAGTCTAATTGCCTATGATTTAGGCTTCCAGCATCCACAACATTTTTCACGTATGTTCAAGCGTATGACAGGATTTTCTCCTACCCAGTTCAGAGTGCACGTTGCAGATTAGTACGCTAGTATGCGCGAATATACAAATTTTTTATATAGTACGTAAGAGAGTGTGCCTATTTTTATCCTTTCCCTATTCTTCCAAGTATATACATCTATCTCCCGTTCAACCAATTCAATAAGAATATATTTTGAATCTTTGGAAATTCTTATTACTTTCGCATTGTAATTGACCTGCGCAACACTTGCAGTGATTAGCTGTTGTTAACACATTTTGATTTCATTAAGCAAGAAGATAATATAACCCACATTGTATGAAAAGAATAGTATTCCTTGACTATTTGCGTGTAATCGCCTGCCTTATGGTTGTAATCGTACACTCCTGCGAAATATTTTATTTGCAGGACGGTCTGGTCATTTATTCTAATCCGGCTAATCGCTGGTGGGTATCGGCAATTGACGGACTCTTCCGCTGCTCTGTGCCTCTGTTTGTTATGGCATCGGCATATTTGCTTGTGCCCTTAAAGACGGATACGACAACCTTTATCAAAAAAAGATTTGTAAGAATATTCATTCCATTTATCATTTGGTCTGTTTTTTATGCTGTCGTCCCTATATGGTTAGGTACATTGCAAGGATCCGCAGTTGATAGATTGGCTCATTTGTTATATTCCTTTAACGATGATAGTGGTCATCTGTGGTATATTTATATGCTGATTGGTGTATATGCCCTAATCCCTATTATCTCGCCATGGCTTAAACAAGTAAGTAAACGCGGTGAACTGATATTCCTTGGCATTTGGCTCATCACCACTGTCGCACCTTATATTCGTGAACGCCTCGGCGACGTGTGGGGTGAGTGTGCGTGGAATTCTTACGGTGCGCTTTATTATTTCTCAGGCTTTGTAGGATATGTCGTCTTGGGGCATTTCATTCGTACACATCTTGTAATGCGGAAAAACATGGCATTACTTTTAGGGGTTATTCTCTCACTTATAGGTTGGGCTATCACCGGGGGACTTTTCTATTATCGTAGCGGAATTTCAAGTGATTACTTTTTCTGTGAATTACCATTCAGGTTCTGTACTATCGGTGTAGTATTGCTTACTACGGGTATTTTCATTCTATTCAAAACAGGCTTGGATAAGCCCATAAAATGTTTCCCGGCAGTTGAGTCACTTTCAAAATTGAGTTACGGCATATATCTGATGCACATCTTTATTCTTGGTTTTGCTGCCCAAATCATATTACCGGCAATTACTGATTTACCGGGGATGTTGCTCGTGGGAGTAACTACATTTATAGTCAGTGCAATTTTATGTAAATTGATTAACCTCCTGCCCTTTGGCAAGTATATAACGGGATAGTAAGACGGCTGCTGCCGATTGCAAAACTTTACATTCAATCTGAGGGAAACCACCCTCACCGGCCGGCAGTTCACCATTCTACATGCTACAATATTACGGTTGTACAAACGTTAAAAATTTATGGAAAAGATTGGAAAATGGAGAGTGCTGCAATCAGAGTATCTGATTCGACGCCCATGGTTGACCGCCAGAAGAGATAAAGTAGAGCTTCCTGATGGCAGAATTAATGAGGAATTCTACATTCTGGAATATCCCGATTGGGTTAATGTAATAGCCATAACCAAAGATGGGGAGTTTGTGATGGTGGAACAATATCGTCATGGATTACATGAGGTCTTTACAGAATTATGTGCAGGAGTAATTGAAGAGGGCGAGAATCCTTTGGACGCTGCAAAACGTGAATTGTTGGAGGAGACCGGTTATACGGGTGGGGAATGGCAGCTTTTGAATAAAATAGCTCAGAATCCATCCACATGCACCAATTATACCTACTGTTTTCTTGCAAAGGATGTAGTGAAAACTGACCAACAGCATCTTGATCCAACAGAGGATATTAAAATTAAGCTTCTTTCAGAGAAAGAAGTATTGGATATGCTTAAAAACGATGAAATTAAACAAGCCTTGATGGCTACCCCGCTTTGGCATTATTTCTCACAAAAATAACGTCTACTGACTTAGAAGGAGTTCTCACCAGAACGGGAAATCTCCGGGGTCGTCAGCATAAATTTTGAACTAACAAGGAATTACTAAGAATGAATATAGCACAAACAGTCAAGGGTCTGTTGATGGCAACGACTCTTCTTTTGGCCTCTGCACCGGCTTCTGCGGAGGGGTATCAAGTGAATAGTCTTAGCACTCGCCAACTTGGTATGGGTCATACCGGTTTTGCCCTTAAACTTGGAGCGGAAAGTCAGTTCTTCAATCCTGCCGGAATGGCTTTTATGAAGGATAAGGTGGAGGCCGATGCCTCTTTCAATGCAATTATGCCCACAGTCACAGCGACAGTGGATGGAAAGAAATACAAGACCGATTGCGATCCCTCAACGCCTTTCAGTGTATTCGGTGCTTTCAGTATCCTTGATAATCTGAAGGCAGGCGTGTCGGTATATACTCCTTACGGAAGTTCAATCAACTGGACGGATCATTGGCCCGGTGCAACGCTTAATCAGTCGGTGAAGTTGTCGGCTTTTACCATACAACCTACTGTAGCATGGCGTATATTGCCCAAGCTGTCGGTTGGTGCAGGTTTAACTCTCACTTGGGGCTCGGTTGATCTTCACAAAGGTTTGCTGACAGGTCAGCAACTTGACCAGCTTATCCATATCATGGCGCCGACTTTACAGGTACCCTCTTTCGCCGCCATCACTCCGGCCTCAGCACAATTAAAAGGTAAAGCGGGCATAGCGTGTGGTGTGAATTTGGGTGCTATGTATGACATTTCACGCAGTGTGACACTCGGAGTAAATTTCCGCTCAAAGAGCATGATGAAAGTTAAGGCAGGAAAGGCCACTGTGGAATATGCGGTGACCGAGCCTACCATCCAAGCTATGTTGGCGCAGCGTCTTGACGGGCTTTCAAAAACGGAATTCACCGCCGAGATGCCATTGCCTGCTGTCTTAGGCTTTGGAGGTTCTTGGCATAACGACCGTTGGACAGCTGCTTTTGATGCCCAACTTTCTTTCTGGAGTGCCTACAAGAGTCTTGATATAGAGTTCAAGGGAGCGGATGATCTCAACCAGCATCTGGAGAAGAACTATCATAACTCATGGCTCCTACGCGCCGGTGTGGAATGGAAAGCTGCCAAGCGTTTCGATGTGAGAGCCGGTATGATGTTAGATTTCTCGCCTTGCGACAAGGATTATTATAATCCCGAAACCCCCGGTATGACCAAGATTGAACCTACCGTAGGTTGCACATTCAATCCTACCAACTGGCTCGGTGTGAACCTAGGGTTTATGTATGTGGCCGGATTAGGAGTTAAGAATGCCTCCTATACCACCGAAAACATCATCACCCAGCAACCTGTAACTTTTACAGCAGATTATAAGTTGCATTCATTTACCGCTTCCTTGGGAATATCTCTGAAATTCTGAGTGCTATCCAATGAAGAGTGGCAACATCTCCTCACCCCGGAAGACTTTGATACATACATCAATCACAGACTGTCTAATCAGGCATGAGCTGAAAAATCCCGCAAGCAGATTTGTTTGCGGGATTTTTCAGCAATTGGTCTCTGAGTTAACCTCAATTACATTGATTTCTCTTAACGACATTATACTATGAACAAATTCAGTCTTAGCAGCCGTGTACGCATCCCGATTATGTTTAAATTCAGGTAAAAGACTCATTTTAAGAACCTCATATTCTTTAGCCACATCCGGATGAGCCAATAGATAATCCCGAAAAAACAATTTATCATTGTCGCCTATTGGATGAATATGTATATGAAATACTCTCTCAGCGTATCCCAACGGTGTGTATCCTTTATTGAAACTCATACGGGTCGCCGAATTTGACATACATATATAACCGGATGACTCAAGAATGTCACGCAATCTATTCCAGTCCGACTCTTTTGATACTTCCACCAAGATGTCTATTATAGGTTTGGCTTGAATATTCGGAATAGCCGTACTCCCTATATGGTTTATTACAGGATCATATTCAGCAAGTATTTCTTTGAGGTGTTTTATTTCCTCCTCAGCCCATTCCTTCCAGAAAGGGCTGTGAGGAACAAGAGCTATCGGAAACAATTGCCAAAGTTCTTCCAGACTCATCTCTTTCAATTCTTTTCCCATTTGATTTTTAATTGTTACTTACAATATTTTTCCTTACAAATATAGAACTATTTGCTATCATCTCCAAGAAAGTTAACACCGGGAATCTTTCCTTTTCTATCCTCTAATTTAAGATTACACGGTAAGAAAAGAAATTATAAATCCGGAAGAAACACATAAACAATATTGGAAAGAGCAAAACGTTAAATATTAAAGGGAAAAATAAAAATAATATTATGTGGAAATACCTGATAATTTGTCTCCTTATAGGCATAACCTCTTGCTCCGGAACTAAAAACCACTCCAACAGATCCGGAGAAGATAAGATAGTTAATGATGAGATCTCGGCTCCAAATATTCAAGGTCAATGGAATATCGAGAATGTTGTCGAAAACGACTCTTCGTATGTCCGTCCTTCTGAGCTTGAGCAAGGCATAACAGCCTACATAGACTTTAAAGATGATAACACTTTCGGAGTAATGACTAATTGCAATCATCTTGGGGGTCAATATCGACAAGACAATGATTCTCTCCGTCTGACAGATATTTCGACTACAGAAATGGCTTGTGATAATATGGATTTGGAAGAGATGTTGAAAAAGGTACTTCCTCTGGTTAATTCCATAGACTGTATAAATGATTCAATCACACGTCTCAACTCGGATAAAAGTGATTCTTATATTGTCCTTAAAAAGAGAGAGCGGGCAGTCAAATAATTGGAATCAATGAATGCAACATTTTTTATTATCGGATGCTGTAACATTGCGATAGGTTGCGGTTCTATTAGAAAGAATGGAAGCAAAAGTAATCTCATCGCTTATCTAAACTTTCTTCTTGGCCTACTTCTGATAATATTCAGTTTCACTATTTTTAAGCATTCTACAACTTAAACCGGATTATTCAACCACAAAAATTTAAAGTTGAATTTTAACCTAA
>CAZPHL010000083.1:4885-9696 GCA_964586465.1 uncultured Sangeribacter sp. | reverse complement strand
CCCAACTACGGACAGAATCCGCAGTACGGTCAGCAGCCCAACTACGGTCAGAACCCTCAGTACGGTCAGCAACCCAACTACGGCCAGAACCCTCAGTATGGTCAAAACCCGAATAATTATCCTCAGCCTGTAAGACAGAATTGGCAAGTTTGGGCTATTGTAGCCACAATCGTTGGATTCTTCTTTTCCTGCATAGGTGGTATTTTCGGTGTAATTGCCATAATCCAGTCGAATAAAGCCAACAGTTTTTACCGGATGGGATATGACCAACAGGGAGATCAGGCCAACAATACAGCCAAGACAATGACGATAATCGGTCTGGTGTTGGGAGGTATTGGTCTGTTAGGCAACTTCTATCTCTTCTCTAACGGAGGGTTGTTCTCCATACTGTGACAATGAAATACTTCGCCATGATCGACGGGGAGCGCCGTGGCCCCTATCAACTTGACCAATTGGCAGAAGCCGGTGTGCGTCCTTCCACCTACGTATGGTGTAAAGGCATGGCTGACTGGGAAAAGGCTGAAGATGTAGCAGATATATGCAGGATGTTCAGAGGGAGGTTGTATGATCTGATGCATCCTGTGATTCCGGCGACGCCTCAAGTTCCGTCGCAAGCCGATTTGCTGCAAACTGAGACGCAGCAGACGCCCCGTTCACGCTTTGATCATCTGCTTCAGGACACAAGGTTACCATCGATCGAAGAGATAGATGCGCGTCAGGATATCTCTCAGCCACCGGCCAATATGGTTTTCCCGGCCATATTGGTGACATTACTCTTCTTTCCGCCGTTGGGAATTTTCGCCATATATTTTGCCATAGCATCCCGGCGTTGCTGGACAAAAGCCACGGCTACAACGGATCACGAAGAGGTTAAGCAGAAAAATGCTAAGACCATCTCTGCAGATGACTGGAAACGACTGGCACATGAATATTGCCGGGCTGCTAAAATGTGGACCGGAATCACATTTTTTATTGGCCTAATCCTCTATGGCTTTCTGTTTTCAAGGATTCTGTGATGCTGATACAAAGTGTTTGGCGGCAACAGTGTGGAAAATCTATACAGACAGAAGTCATAAACAATGCTATAAGAATACAGCTGAAAAATATCATATAAGGAACTTACGATGATTGAAATATGTTGTGGTGATTTGGGGAGCGTGCTCGCGGCGAAAGTCGGGGGTGCCCAAAGAATCGAACTCTGCTCAGGTCTATTGGAGGGTGGCTTGACTCCTTCAATGGGATTGATACGCGCAGCGGTGGCTACAGGGCTGCCGGAAATCAATGTGCTTATACGTCCGAGGCCGGGTGATTTTCTCTATACTCCGGAGGAATTGGCTCTCATGGAGAGCGATATCCGCGAAGCTATTGCGGCCGGAGCCACCGGCATCGCCACAGGTGTGCTCACACCTGACGGTGATATAGATGTTGCGGCCTGCAGTCGTCTTATCGAAGTGGCCCGGGAAGCCGGTAAAGAAGCCGGCAGAGACAAAATCAACGTTACTTTCCATCGTGCTTTCGATGTGGCGCGAGATGCCGACAAGAGTCTTGAGGATATCATTGCCTTGGGCTTTGACTGTGTGCTGACATCGGGACAAGCTCCTTCAGCCGTGAACGGAGCCTTGATGCTCAGTCATCTTGTAAGGAGAGCCCGAGGTCGGATCATCATTATGGCCGGAGCGGGCGTCACCCCTGCCAATGCACGTGAGCTACTTGATGTCACCGGTGTTGACCGGCTTCATTCCACAGCCCGTAAACCGATAGCGAGCCGCATGAAATTCCGTCGTCCCAGAGTGCCTATGGGCGCCCCCGGTACTGATGAATATGCACCGTTGTCAACTTCTCCGGATGTGGTGGCCAACCTTGTGTCAAGGACCAAATGATACGTATCCCAAATTCTAATACCATGATTATTATTTTACTATGAAATATCTTCTTCATGCCACTCTATTCCTGACTTCCTTGCCGGCGATGGCTCTTACTCCCGATGAGGCACTTACCTTTCTTTATTCCACTTTATCCTTGCCTGACCGTACGGATTATTCAGAACAGTTTTATCGGGAAAATGTAAATACCTCATTCCAAGCCAGAGAGGAAATGCCCTGGGGAGACAGTATCCCCGAAAGAGAATTTCTGCATTTCGTGCTTCCTGTGCGCGTCAACAATGAGAATCTCGATTTGTCGCGTCCTGTTTTTTATGAAGAGCTTAAAGAAAGAGTAAAGGGGATGTCGATGAAGGAGGCTATTCTGGAGGTAAATCACTGGTGTCATGAAAACGTGACTTACAAGCCTTCCGACAGCCGTACTTCCTCGCCGCTTTCTTCCGTGAGCCAGGCAATAGGCCGTTGTGGTGAGGAATCGGTTTTCACGGTGGCTGCACTACGTTCCATAGGGATACCCGCCCGACAGATCTATACTCCCCGCTGGGCACATACCGATGACAATCATGCATGGGTAGAGGCATGGGCCGATGGTGAATGGCATTTCTTAGGTGCTTGTGAACCGGAGGCGGTGCTTGATCTGGCTTGGTTTAATGCACCCGCTTCACGCGGATTGCTGATGAGCACCAATGTGGCCGGAGAATATGACGGCCCGGAGGAAGTGTTACTTAAAGAACCTCTCACCACCAGGATTAACGTGACAGCGAATTATGCTCCCGTAGGACAACTCCCGGTGAAAGTGGTGAATCCGGACGGAACACCCGTGAAGGATGCGAAAGTGAATTTCTGTATCTATAATTATGCGGAATATTATCCTGCTGTCACCAAGCTTACTGATGAAAATGGAGAAACTTCACTAACTTCAGGGCTCGGTGATATGATCGTGTGGGTTACCGACGGCAACAGGTTCGGTTTTGCGAAGGGCACTTCCGGGTCAGATTCGCCGTTGACTGTGGTGCTTGACAAAGATGGTTCTTACAAGGGAGTTACGGAATTCGATATCACGCCACCCGTCTCAGCTACACCTCTTCCTGTGGTCACGATGGAACAAAGGGCGCTCAATGACACACGTCTTGCCCGTGAAGATTCAATCAGAGGTGCTTATATGGCTACTTTCGCCACTCCCGAGATTGCAGATAAAGCCGCTGAAAGGTTAGGGGTTGACAGGGAGAAACTCAATAAAATCCTTATGGAGTCGAGAGGCAACCATAGGACAGTGCTTCAGGCTATCGAGTGTATCGATCCCTTAAGAAGAGGCAAAGCGATAGATCTTCTTATAAATGTAAGCGAGAAAGACCGCAGAGATATACCCATGTCTGTGATTTATGATCATGTGCTTAACGCTATCGGTTACGGACTTGATCCTGATGATGACAATTATTTGGACGATCCCGATTTCTTAGGTATGGACATGGAGAGCTTTAACAAGTATGTGTTGAATCCACGCATCGAGAATGAAGCGCTTACCCCCTGGCGTTCTGCCTTGAGAGAAATATTTACAGAAGAGCAATTGGCCGATTTCCGGAAGAATCCTAATAAAATCGTTGAATGGGTATCGGAAAATATCGCCGATGCTCCCGGAGAAAATCCACAGCATCTGAGAATGAGTCCGGCAGGTGTCGCTAAGGAGAAACGGGCCGATCTTCTGTCGAAGAATATATTCTTTGTTGCCCTTGCGCGTACGGCAGGGATTCCTGCAAGGATTGATCCTGTGACGGGAGCTACACAATACGCGGGAGGTGATTTCCGTAAACCCGGTTCGTCACCGAAGTGGATTACAGTCAACTTCGGAAACTCCGGAGTGATAGCTCCGGCCTCCACACCGGCCACTTTGAAAATTAACTTTACCCCCGAGGGGTATGTAGTTGATCCGAAATATTATTCGCAATTTTCCTTATCACGGATAATAGATGGTGTGCCTGTTCAACTCGAATATCCTGAAGAGTCAACCGCAGGGAATTTGTTTGCCACACCACAGACAATAGAACCGGGTCAATACATCCTTACTACGGGACAACGTCTCGCCGACGGTGGTGTGCTTGCCCGGAGTGAGATTTTCACAGTGGAACCCGGAGAAGAGAAGGTATGTGATCTGGTAATCCGTCAAGATGATTCCGCTCTTTCTGTGATAGGGAGTCTGAATGCAGAAAATATCTATCATGATCTTGATTCCGATTCCGATAAGAGCATACTTTCCACCACAGGGCGAGGATATTATGTTATGGCATTGGTGAGTCCGGGTCATGAACCGTCGGCACATTTTCTCAATGATATTTCCGCTGTGTCGAAAGAACTTGAAGAATGTGGCAATAAGATAATGGTATTGTTTGAAGATTCTGTCAAGGCAGCCCGTTTTGATTCCTCACTTTTCCCGAAGCTTCCTTCTACGGTGGTAAAAGGTATCGATAATAATGGTGTGTCGCGTAAAGAGATAATAGAGTCATTGCATTTGAAAACATCATCTGCTGCGGATGGTAAGGATGCAGGCATTACGACGGGTTCTTCCGATGCAACGGTAGAGGAGATAGTAGCAGAGCCGATTGTAGTGGTGGCTGATACTTTCAACCGTATTGTGGATGTGTACACAGGTTATACAATCGGTACAGGGCAGCGTCTTCTGTCTACCCTTCGTTCTTTAAAGGAATAGAGGACTGAATTCTGCTTGGATATAGTGAAGTACTGTAGAGAAGTTGAATTAAGGCTAAAAAGAATATGGAAGTCTTGGAAGAGACTGATCTTAGATAATAGAAGTTTAAAGAGTTAAATTTACAGTATTTTTTCATAATTAAAAAAGGGAACCGCCGTGATGGTGGATCCCTTTTTGCTATGATACAAGTTTTTGCTATGATACAAGCTTGTTGTTATTATATAATC
>CAZPHL010000083.1:1350-4785 GCA_964586465.1 uncultured Sangeribacter sp. | reverse complement strand
TTATTATATAATCAAGGAGATTAGTCAGCTAAAGCTAATTCGATGATATGGTCGGCAACCTGGGGTATTGAATCGAGTTCAAGGAGGATGTGCTCACCCTGTTTTGAAAATTTTACCGGTTGGCCTGAAGAATATTCAAAGGCTTTGCTGACGTTCAGATTGCCGGGGAGAAGAATGGCGTTGGTTTCCGGGGTCATGACATGCACAAACAGGCGGTTGCCTTTACGTGTTGAGGTGCCCCAGGATTGTGCCGGAAACGGGCCGGCTTCGGTGCCGTAAATTGTCTCTCCGTTCTGACGCATCCATTCACCCATCTCTTTCAGACGTTCAAGAGCTAAAGCAGGAAGATCACCGCTTGGTTGTGGCCCCATGTTCAAGAGTAGATTGGCACCCATTCCGGCAGCCTTCACGAGATAACGTATGAGAGTGGTGGCATCCTTATAGTTCTGATCATTTATTTTGTAACCCCACATCCCGTTCATGGTGTTGCAGGTCTCGAGAGGAAGAGGACTGACAGCCTGACCTGAGAGACCGGCGGTATTTTCACCGGGAAGATCACGTTCAAAAATCTGAAGATCTTCTCCCGGGAAAGGTGACTGATGATGATTATTGGCAACCATACATCCGGGCTGCAGCTTATGTATGAGTTCGTATTGTTCGGGAAGTTGCCAGTCGAAAGGTTGTTGATCTTCATCATGATCCCACCATCCGTCAAACCAGATGGCGCGTATCGGGCCGTAATTGGTGAGCAATTCCGTGAGCTGGCGGTTCATGAAACCGTAATAGGAGTCCCAATCGGGTTTCAGGTCGCGTCCGGTGGTATGGCCGGTGCGTCCGAGAGGATAATCGGGACGCACCCAATCAAGATGCGAGTAATAAAGATGCAGGGCGATGCCCTGAGCTTCACATTCATCAGCCAATTCCTTGAGAATATCACGTTTAAAGGGGGTCCCGTCTACGATATTGTAGTCGGATTCTCCGGTATGGAACATAGAGAAACCGTCATGATGGCGCGAGGTGATGCAGATATATTTCGCCCCGGAATCCTTAATAGCGCTGACCCATTCCTTGGCATTGAAATTGGCCGGGTAGAATCCTTGGGCAGCTTTCATGTATTCCTCAGCTTGCGGCCCATAATTAAGATACCATTCACCCTGACCGAACATGCTGTAAATGCCCCAATGCAAGAAAATACCGAAACGGTCGGCGGCAAATTCTTTTTGTGACTTCTGCACTTCCGGTGATGGTTGATAAGGGGTAGTGGCAACAGCAGGTACGGTGGTAAACATTAATCCTCCACTCGCAAACAAAAAGGACAGGACAAGCTTTTTCAGAGACCTTATCGTTAACGAATTTTTCTGAGTGATAGCCGTTAAGGAATTTTTCAGAGACATTGCCGTTAATGAATTTTTCAGAGTCATGATATGTCAATTTTTGATATGCGGGAGAGAGGCGGCACCAAGGAGAGCTGCGTCGGCACCATTCAAACCGGAGATCAGGAAACGCACACGGTCACGATAGAGATGAAGAGCATTCTCACGGAATGATTCCGTCATAGGCTCGAGCAGGAGTTCACCGGCATTGGCCACGCCTCCGAAGAGAATTATAGCTTCCGGATCGGTGAGGGCAGCAAATTCGGCAGCCGCTTTTCCGAGGCAATGACCGGTGTAGGTATAGACCTCCTTGGCGAGTTTGTCACCCTCAAGAGCGGCCTCGCATACTAATTTAGCTGTAAGTTTCTCACCGGGTATATTGCGCAGAGAGGATGGTTCGGATGACACATGCAGCAAATGATTGGTTGTGGTGACAATTCCCTTTGCAGAGGCCACGGTCTGGAGACATCCTTTCCGTCCGCAACCGCAAGGGCGGTCGGCGGCAAAGGGGAAGGTGACATGACCCAATTCACCGGCAAAACCTCGCGTCCCGGAAAGAAGATGACCGTCGCAGACGATGCCGGCTCCCACGCCCGTTCCGAGTGTCAGTTCAATAAAATTCTTCATTCCCGCGGCTGCCCCATACATCATCTCACCGATAGCGGCTGCATTAGCGTCGTTGGTTACTGTGACAGGGAGTTTCATACGAGCCTGCACCATTGTTGCCAAAGGTATCGGTGAGGGCCAGGGCAGATCGGTGGCAGCTTCAATACTACCGGTAATGGCATTGGCGCAAGGAGCACCGATTCCGATACCGATAATCTGTTCCTCAAGTTGAGTGTCCTTAATCATGGCAGAGGCTTTCAAAGCCAGAGTATCGGCCCATTCCTCTACTGAAGAGGTGGCAGTGGGGAAAGAATCTCTCGCAATAATGTGGCCTACCGAGTCGACAATCGCAAAGACAGTATTTGTGCCGCCGAGATCTACGCCTATAGTGAACGGGGGAAAAAGGGGAGTCATTTTAAAATGGTTTAGTGATTAATTCAGATCGTTTTGTGGTTTTTATGACTACTTGAAGTTGTGAAGTTACTAAAAATCTTTGAATTGTACAAAAACTTGGCAACGGTGTATGATAAGGGGTGTACGGAATCGGACAGTTGTACGCCCTCGGACATCTAAATATTTGGTTAAAACGCTATAAATAAATTGTTTAGTAAGTTTGGCACGAAGATTGTATTACTAAAAGCGTACAGTGGTGTTATTTTACACCTGTACTCCGATAGAGCCGGAAAGTATTTTTAAATACGAGGTACGCGATAGAGAACTCCTACGGTAGAGGGAAATCTACGATAGGTAGAACTCCTACGATAGGGAAGACGCTCAAGCAATAGAGTCGGAAAGTATTTTTATACTGAAAGTATAGATCGGATTTTTTACAGTGATTAGAAAGAAATAAAAAACATGATAAGATAAGTGGTTTCATGGATAGAGAATTAACGAAAGAGGAGCGGCGGAAGGAGTCGCGTAAGAAAATCATCAAGATCGGTTCTGTATTTATTGCCGTGATAGTATTGGTGGTGGTGGTAGTGATGTTGCTTGACACAGGAATAAAAGGGAGTGACCTAACAATAGCACCTGCCGAGACAGGCACATTGGAGAGCAGCGTGTCAGCCTCCGGTAAAATAGTACCCCTCTATGAACAGGCAATCGTTTCTCCGGTGAGTACAAAGATCATGGAGGTTTACTGTAATGAAGGAGATCAGGTGAAAGCCGGACAATCACTTCTGCGTCTTGATCTTCAGCAGACAGAGACAGAACTCCGCCGATTAGCCGATGAAGTGAGCATGAAGCAGAATGATATCGAGGTGACCAAGCTTAACAATGAAACCTATCTCACCGATCTTGAGATGAAGATACGTGCGAAGGAGATGGCAGTGAGTCATCTCAAAGCTGAGGTGGCAAACGAACGACGTCTCGACAGCATCGGCAGTGGTACGGGCGATCGTATCCGTGAAGCGGAATTGGCATATTCCACCGGTTGTCTTGAACTTGAACAGATGCG
>CAZPHL010000083.1:0-1250 GCA_964586465.1 uncultured Sangeribacter sp. | reverse complement strand
TCGAAACTCAATATCAAATAGCCTCCCTAATTCACCACTATAAATAATAACCGCCGGTATAGTGACAAGATATAACCGACGAGCTACATAAATTACAAGTAAATAAATAGATTAAGAAGAAAATAAAAACAAAAAATAACATAACAACTATGGCAGTAATAACACTTAAAGACGTAAGCAAAGTCTATCGTACAAAAGAGATCGAAACTCTTGCACTTGAGAACGTGAACCTTGATATCGAGAAGGGAGAATTCGTGAGCATCATGGGTCCTTCCGGTTGCGGTAAATCAACACTTCTCAATATCGTAGGTCTTCTCGACGTACCGACAACAGGCACTGTCAAGCTTATGAACAAGATTACCGACGATATGAACGATTCACAGCTTTCCGATTTCCGGAATCATAATATCGGCTTTGTATTCCAGAGCTTCCATCTTATACCTTCACTCAATGTAGCCGATAATGTGGCACTACCGCTCAGCTATCGTGGCGGGATCAGTGCTAAGGAACGTCATGAGAAAGTGGCGGAGGTGCTCACCCGTCTTGGTCTGAGTCATCGTATGCGTCATTTCCCTGGTCAGCTTTCGGGTGGTCAGTGTCAGCGTGTGGCGATAGCCCGAGCTATTGTAGGAGATCCTCAGATACTTCTTGCCGACGAGCCCACCGGTAACCTTGATTCAAAGATGGGTCAGGAGGTTATGGATATTCTCCATAAGCTCAACAGAGAGGATGGACGCACCATAGTGATGGTGACTCACAATGAGGCACAGGCGCGTATGACCGACCGTATCATCCGCTTCTTCGACGGTCGCCAGGTAGAATAATACAAACGGAATGACTATGAATTATTTCAAACAAATATTTTATGACATGCGTCATCAGAAGATGATGACGTGGGTGTCAATCAGCGGTACGGCGGTCTCCATATTTCTGGTGATGGTGTATTTCATGGTCAACAATCTGAATACGGTAGAGGTATCGCCCGAATTAAAGCGTCAGCGTATTTATAACGGTGAAAAAGTAAAACTTCTGTCTACGGATGAAAGGAATTATGATCATACAACTAATTTTACATATTCCGCAGCGAAAAAGATATATGACGGTTTGGAGGGTGTAGAGACTGCATCATTTGTAAGGAAGGCTACGCTTAGTATCTTGACACCGGGACAGTTTCCTGTAATCGGAATGGGCCTTGTCACCGATGGGAATTTCTGGAAGATATATGACTTCGATTTTATCGAGGGACGCGC
>CAZPHL010000082.1:0-9861 GCA_964586465.1 uncultured Sangeribacter sp. | reverse complement strand
TAATCCCTTTCAACAGAGTGAACATTAACATTGTTTGTTTAAGAAAAGGTGATTATATTATGAAAATCCTAAGAAAATTTACATTCGCTTTTTTAGCGGTGGCTATGCTTTTCGGAGCATCCGGTTGTGGTATGAACAAGACAGGTAAAGGTGCCCTCATCGGAGGTGGCGGCGGTGCCGGTCTCGGTGCCGGTATTGGTGCCCTTATCGGTGGTGGCAAAGGTGCCGGCATAGGCGCCGCTATAGGCGCTGCCATCGGCGCAGGCGCAGGTGCCCTCATCGGAAACAAGATGGATAAGCAGCAGAAAGAACTCGAGGCTGAACTCGCACAGCAGGCTAAGGTGGAACAGACCACCGATACCAACGGTCTGCGCGCCATAAAGGTTACTTTCGACGGCGGTATCCTGTTCCCGACCGGTAAATATACTCTCAACGACCAGGCTCAGGCCGACCTTACTAAGTTGGCGGTTAGCCTTCTCAATAACCCTGATACCGATGTCGATATCACCGGTTATACCGACAATACAGGTTCTTATGCCGTAAATGAGAAACTGTCTGACCAGCGTGCCAATTCTGTTCGCAACTACCTCATCAAATGTGGCGTAGCTCCCGACCGTCTTATCGCAAAAGGCATCCCTATGGCCGACTATATAGCTTCAAATGACACGCCTGAAGGCCGCGCCCTCAACCGTCGTGTAGAAATCCAGATCACTGCTAACGAACAGATGATCAAGAATGCCGAAGCAGAAAGTCAGGCTCAGGCCTACAACTATTGAAATCATGCCCTTAAACTATAGGAATTATATCACTCCTATCGGAATATAAGATACTTTTAAATCAACAGATCTACATAACTTTAATAAAGGAGCCGGACCATCACGATCCGGCTCCTTTTTGTAATAGCGATTACTCTTAAACCTGTTTCTTACGTTATTAAGTTTTTGATTCAAAATGCGATTTTCAAATCCTTCTCTCACCTTATTTCAAAGTGAAAAAAGATGATTTCCTATTGATGGTTTTTGAGCGTTTGTGTAATTATTATTTTATGGAATTCTCAAAACCCCTTCCGACTTTTCGGAAGATTGGCTTTTAGTGGTTCGTTTAGTCGTCCGTTTGGATTTCTTGGCCGCCGTCGGCTCTTGGCTCTGCGAAAGACCACTCGTGTCGACACGACCGCCTGAGGAGTGCTCCTTGGTAAGCATCGCACACTTGCCGCTGAGAACTACCTTGGCCCCGCTGCTCGCATCGGCCGTAACCTGCATGCAATCCACCTCTTTCACAGATATGCTCGACCCGCTACTCGCATCGGCCGTAAGGGTGTTGCCCGTCACTTTAGCTGCCCCTACTGAAGCGGCGCTTGATGTCTGGAACGATGTGGCCGAACTCTCTATCTTATCGAATAAAGCTTTAGAAGAACTTGATCCCTCCACTTCCACACGACCTGAGTTGACATTCTTCGCCATAAATGAGGCAGCACTGGAAAGATCAACTTCCAAGTCATCGCAGTTTACAGAACTAAGCACGGCTTTTGAAGCTGAAGAGAGTTCAAATTTAACCTTTGATTGCTGATTGAGATCACTTATGACAGTCAGTTTTGCCGAAGACGAAAGATTTACTTTCTTCAGCGCAGGACTCTGCACCGACACGATCGTAGGACCCTTTATCTGAACATTG
Source organism: uncultured Sangeribacter sp. (assembly GCA_964586465.1). Classification (GTDB taxonomy): domain Bacteria; phylum Bacteroidota; class Bacteroidia; order Bacteroidales; family Muribaculaceae; genus Lepagella. The sequence continues at coordinate 8,187 of CAZPHL010000082.1, read as the reverse complement.
CCATTCATATTTTTATATGAAAGAGTGAGACAGCCGTTCTGAACCTCTACATTCAAATATTTCAGACCATTTTCGGTGGTGATAACCTTGGCTACTCCTGTTGACTTACCCTGTGTGTAGGTCACCTCTATTCCCGCCGAGGCTCTGATAGCGGAGAAATCCGGTATGGAAATGCTGGTGTTCACTTTCTTATCCTCATCTTTATTGCCGGCGATCAGAGCACCGGGAAGTACGGTTAAGGCAGTCAGTATGATCACCAGAAAAAGCGCCTTCAAAGGCAGCATTGGATTCGTTGTTTTCATGTAATATGGATTTGTTATGTTAATTATTCTATTGCATGGTTAATTCAGGGTATCTGCATCGTTATCGGCATATTCTCGCGTATCAGACCACGGCTTTTTATCTCTCCCCCCGAACTTTTGACAAGTTCCGATTTATTGCAACGTCCCGACAAGATTATGTCGGCGGCTGAATGAGCGCTCGCCTTTATGTAAGAGGAAGTGAGACCTTTCAGCTTAACACTCGAGGCCGTGGAAGCATTCACCAATATATCCTCTGTCTCCACCGAGAGCACATATACCGAGGCGGCGGTGGTAGCCGATATGTTGAGAGAGGGGAGTGTCATTTCTCCGAAACTGACGTCTGCCGCTGATGAGGCGTGTATCGACAGACCTTCGGAGAATGTCACCGGTCCGGAAGCGGTGAAGGAGGCGGCCGTGGCTACGGAGAGTTCGTTAAGCTCGGGCGATACTACTGTCACCGTAATCTTCCCTGAGAAGTCATGTACGCCTGAATGGCAACCTATGGTGAGGGTGTTGTCGTCGCTGGTAACAGTTACGTTGTCAAGCCACGCGTTCGGAGCTGTGATGATTGCCTCTCCGGTAGCCTCACCTTGCACATAGATTACATCTACCGCCGAGCCGGCTTTTACCTTTGAGAAATCACCTATTCTTACTCTCTTCTCTCCGGTAGCTATGGAGGCGCGCGAAAGGTTGCTGTCGTCTCTCAATTGTGTGGATGCCCGAAGTGAGCCGGCTGTAAGGGTCGACATCAGAAAGGCTCCTATAGCCATCGATCCGATTGCCGTGAGGGAGAAAAGAAGATGCGTGTAATGTTGTCTCTGTGGTTTCATAACATGAGGTGTTGAGAGATATAGTTTGGGAGAGGTTTCTGTACATACGACTCACAAGCCCGTGATTTGTGACACACAAATACAAAAAAAAATCATCCGGACCCGCTTTTTCAGCAGATCCGGATGATTTTTACTCTTTTATGTTTACATGAAATTCAATTTATACTTATATGGATTCTATGTGCTGACGGAATCTCTAAATACTTACAAACCACCTGACAATTCTTATAAATGTAAGCTTACATGGATAAGAATAGCGTATAATTAGCTACGAGAGATTATACATTGAAAATGGATTATACATTGAAGCGGAAGTGCATTATATCACCGTCTTTTACAACATATTCCTTACCCTCCACCGACATCTTGCCGGCTTCTTTCACGGCGTTCTCGGAGCCTAAGGCGACAAAATCGTCATATTTTATTACTTCCGCACGTATGAAACCTTTTTCAAAATCGGTATGGATAATTCCGGCTGCCTGAGGTGCCTTGGTGCCTCGGAGGAAAGTCCATGCCCTCACCTCGTCCGGTCCGGCTGTGAAGTAGGTCTGAAGGTCGAGAAGATTGTAGGCTGCTCGTATCAGGCGACTCACACCGCTCTCCGTAAGACCGATCTCCTCAAGGAATTCCGCCCTTTCTTCCGGAGTCTCCAGTTCGGCTATGTCACTCTCAGTAGCCGCGGCCACTATCATTATGCCTGCATCGTCATCTTTGAGAGCCTCTTTCACCTGATCCACATACTTGTTTCCCTCCACGGCAGAAGCATCGTCTACGTTGCAGACGTAAAGCACCGGCTTATTGGTGAGAAGAAACAGATCGTGCGCAAATCTTTGCTCATCTTTTGACTCAAACTGTACGCTGCGTGCCGGTTTGCCCGCTTCCAGAGCTGCTTTATAGGCCTGGAGCACATCAGCCTGAAGACGTGCCGTCTTGTCTCCACCGGTCTGAGCTGCCTTCAATGTCTTGGCCAGTCGAGCATCCACTGTCTCAAGGTCTTTGAGTTGTAACTCATAGTTGATGATCTCCATATCGCGCACGGGGTCAACCGAACCGTCCACATGGGTGATGTTGTCATCGTCAAAACAACGGAGCACATGCAGTATGGCATCTGTCTCCCGGATATTGGCAAGAAATTTGTTCCCCAGACCCTCTCCTTTGGAGGCTCCTTTCACAAGCCCCGCGATATCCACAATCTCAACTGTGGCGGGCACCACACTCCGGGGGTTGCACATCTCCACAAGTTTATTGAGACGCTCATCGGGCACAGTGATCATTCCCACGTTGGGCTCGATTGTGCAGAAAGGGAAATTGGCTGACTGCGCCTTGGCACTGCTCAGACAGTTGAAAAGGGTGGACTTGCCCACATTGGGCAAACCCACTATGCCGCATTTTAATGACATTCTTTGTAGTATTTATTGATTTTTCTGCAAAATTAATAAATTTACTCTCTTCTTCAAAAATATATGCTCCTCTTCATTACCGTCAGATTATATTGCGAACACCCGGTTACCGAGAACACCCGGTTACTGAGAGCTCTCCGGCTTATGGGCCACAGACTCAGGGCACGTAGCTTACGCGCGAATAGAGGTAGGTCACAATCTGGTCGGTTCGGTTGTCACGCCATTGCAACCAGAGGGTGTTGTCGCGGTCGGTAAACCAATAGGCCATCGTAGAGGCAGTGCCGTTCTCATACTGCACGTTGATCTGGTAACTTGTAGTGGTCGAACCTGAACGTTGACAGAAATAACCCATCTTCTCTGAATAGGGATTGCCATACTCATAATAGAAGTACCTGCCACGTCCGCCCCCGTAGAACTCCATATAATTGACATTGTCGCCATAGACAGGTGAGGAATTAGCCTGACTCAGCTCCCAGGAGCCCTCGAGACGGGAATCGTAGAAATAGTTGGAACCCCAACCCGGTGGGGGCGAGAAAGGCCAGTACTGGTCGCCGTCCTCCACACAGGAGGTCAGGCCGGTGGCGCAGATGATGGCAAGCACAAGTGAGGCCATCACGCGGATGAGGGAAGTTTTTTTCATAATAAGTTTATTTAGTAGTGTTTATAGTCAGATATCTTTATATGAATAAACTATTTTGTAACTTAAAAAATTAAAGGAACGCACTTTCTGAATTCATAAGAACGCATTTTTAAGAATTCAACGGAACGCGTTCTCTGAATTCATTTGAACGCATTTACTGAATTCAGCAGAACGCATCTTTCAGAATTCAGTGAAACATAGAGGAAGCAATGAGGCCACCGACGGAAGCACGTAAGTCTTGTCGCGGCCGTAAAGTATCACCTCTATCGGCCCGTAGAGGGTCTCATACTCTATCAGCACCTGACGGCATGCCCCGCATGGGCTGATAGGGGCGCTCTGAAAATATTCATCATGCGGTAGCCCCTCAGGACGTCCCAGACGCGTCCAGGCCGCTACGGCTATCTTCTTCATGGCAAGCCCCGGATAGGCTGACGAGGCGTAGAAAGCAGCAGTGCGCTCGGCACACATGCCGGAAGGATAGGCCGCGTTCTCCTGATTCGACCCGGCCACTATGCTGCCGTCGGCCATGAGGATGGCGGCACCTACGTGAAATTTTGAATATGGTGAGTAAGAGCGCCTTGTGGCTTCCTTGGCTGCCTCTATCAGTAGTCGGTCTGATTCCGGGAGTTCCTCCGGAAGACATTCCTTTATCAGGGTGGTGACGGTGAATTCTTTCATACGGATTTTGTAGTTAGTCAGCAATTCTGTAATTTTGAAGCCGATTTCCCTGTGACGCCTCCGGCGGTCACGACAGGTTATTTTCGCAGCTTACTTATTTAAACAATGAAACTGTCATATTTTATCGTCCTGACATTCTTTTTATTTTCAGCCACGCTCCCGGCCCGGGGGGCCGATCCGTATGAAGCCTACATTGAAGATTTCTGCGATCTCGCCATTGAGCATCAGGAGCAATATGGTATCCCCGCATCCATAACACTCGCCCAGGGACTGCTCGAAAGCGCTGCCGGACGCAGCCGACTGGCCAAAGAGGGCAACAATCATTTCGGAATAAAATGCCATAAGGAGTGGAAAGGCTCCACCATGCGTCGCGATGACGACGCTCCCAACGAGTGCTTCCGGGCCTACAGGACTCCCGAGGAGAGTTTCGATGACCATTCCAGGTTCCTGCGACGCACCCGCTATCAGAAACTCTTCAACCTGGAGGTGACCGATTACAAAGGATGGGCACGCGGCCTGCGTGAATGCGGTTACGCCACCGACCCCAACTATGCAGCACGTCTCATAACCATTATAGAACGCTATTCCCTTTATAGCTACGACACTCCCGAGGGCCGTGACCCGGAAGAGATAGCGGCATTCATACATCAGATGCTTGTGAGCTCACATCCGGTGCGCCGTTCCCGCGGGCTGCATTATGTAGTGGCCACTCCGGGTGACACATACGCCGTGATAGCAAAGGAGTTCAATCTCCCCGTAAAAAAACTCATGGCTTATAACGACGTCGACCGCGACCGTGAGATAAAAGCATGGGAAGAGGTGTATCTTGAAGAGAAGCTCGACGACGCTCCCGAGGGTATCACCACAGTGACAATAGGGGAGGGGGAGAGCATCCATTCCATCTCGCAGCGATTCGGCATGCGCAAGGCCGTCATCAAGGCCCTCAACAAAAAGGTGAAAGACAAGGAGGGAAATGAACTCAGGCTCCGTTGATTGCTAATTTTTTGTAAATATGGGGGCAAGTGTTTGGATAAGAATAAAAAAATGACTAATTTTGCAGCTAAAATGGCAATAAGCCTCTAAACGTATGTTATGCCTCTGTAGTTCAACGGATAGAATAGAAGTTTCCTAAACTTTAGATAGGAGTTCGATTCTCCTCGGAGGTACGAAATTCTAAATTAACTTCTCAAAAGTGGGAAAATTTTCACAATATAAGGTTCAGCTGGCCTCCTTAGGAGAGGGGAAGCATGAACAGGATTTCGAGTGTGGCACAGATTTTTTCCAGAATATGGAAAATCCTGATGTCATCTCCTCAGATGTGCACGTACATCTCGACCTGGTTAAGAAAAACGATCTCTACGACTGCACGTTCCATTGCAAGGGAATGTTGCAGATTCCGTGCGACCGTTGTCTTGACCCGCTTGATCATGAGGTCGATACGGTTTACCATATCACTGTAAAATATGGCGAGGACTATAAGGACGATTCGGATGACCTGCTGATTATTCCGGAGAGCGACCGCTACCTGAACGTAGCCTACATGCTCTACGACACGATCATCCTCACTATCCCCCTGCGCCATGTGCATCCCCTGGGTAAATGCAACCGTGCTATGGCTGCCGCCCTCCACAAGCATAATGCCGCCGGCGACGATGAGCTCGAAGACGCGCTCGACGAGGTTGACTCCGACCTCGCCGCCGAAATGGACGACTGATTACGCAACGAATATTAATCCCTATATAAATTCGTATTTTTAAAGTTAAAACAATTAAAATTCTATAGAACAATGGCACATCCTAAACGAAGACAATCGCACACCAGAACCGCGAAACGTCGTACTCATGACAAAGCCCTTATCCCTACTCTTGCCATCTGCCCCAACTGCGGCGCTTGGCATGTATATCACACCGTGTGTGGTGAATGCGGATACTACCGCGGCAAACTCGTGATCGAGAAGGCAGAGATCTAATAGCAAGTTAGCTATGCGTAGAGCTAAGATCAGTGGCATCGCTTCTTATGTGCCGGAAGACATCCTCGATAATGAGATGCTCTCCAAGATGGTCGACACTAATGATGAGTGGATCACTACTCGTGTCGGCATCAAGGAGCGTCGCATCCTTAAAGAGGAGGGTAAAGGCTCCAGCTTCCTCGGCATTAAGGCCGTAGAAAAGCTTATCGACCAAACCGCTCTGAAGCGTGAGGAGGTTGACCTCCTTATCTGTGCCACGTCTAATCCTGATTACCGTTTCCCCTCGACAGGTTCGGTAATCGTGCATCAGACCGGGCTTAAGAATGCCTATTCGTATGATATCCAGGCTGCATGTGCCGGTTTTATCGTCACCATGCAGGCCGCCCGAGCCTATATCGAGGCCGGTCTTTATAAGAAAATAATCGTTGTCTGTGCCGAGAAAATGTCCAGCATGACCGATTATCAGGACCGTGCCACATGCCCCCTCTTCGGCGATGCAGCTGCCGCTGTGCTCGTGGAGCCTACCGAAGAGAACGTCGGCGTCATCGACGGTGAATTCCATGTCGACGGTGAAGGTCTTCCCAACCTCCTCATGAAAGCAGGAGGTTCCGTGAAACCCGCTACCGTGGAGACTGTCATGGCCCGCGAACATTACATCTATCAGGAGGGTCGCGCTGTGTATAAGAATGCCGTCACTGACATGCTTAACTCCACTCTCTCCGTGATGAAGCGTAATGACCTCTCTGTAGATCAGGTCGACTGGTTTGTGCCACATCAGGCCAACCTCCGTATTATCGAGGCGGTTGGTGGACGCACAGGCATAGATCCCAAGAAGGTGCTCGTAAACATTCAGCACTACGGAAACACCTCCGCGGCTTCTATCCCTCTCTGTCTTGATGAATTCAAACATCAGCTCAAAAAGGGCGACAAGATCATGCTCACCGCCTTCGGCGCAGGATTCACATGGGGTGCCATGTATCTCATCTGGGCATTCGATTCCTGACACATAACCCGATTCCGACCTATTTCAGAATCTTTACAGAAGACCAATAAATAACGTATGGTCATGACATAAACCGTTTATGTCATGACCATACGTTATTTTTCACTATATTCCCATTCCGGCCCTTCTTCTGTCAAACCTCCTCCCTGACTCTCGGGAAGCCTCGCTTATTTGACTTCCGATTAAACCTCAAGCCTTTTTCGGATGTTTATACATTAAACAAAACTTATATTATGGAAGAAGAAATTAAAGAAACGCTGATCCAAGAGACTCCGTCAACACATAAAGCCGGATTCGTAAATATCGTTGGTAACCCTAATGTAGGCAAATCCACCCTGATGAATGATCTTGTCGGGGAACGCATATCTATCATAACCTCCAAAGCCCAGACCACTCGTCACCGTATAATGGGTATTGTCAACACCCCGGAATATCAGATAGTATATTCCGACACCCCGGGTGTGCTGAAACCGAAATATAAACTTCAGGAGTCGATGCTCGAATTCTCTGAAGGTGCGCTCACTGACGCCGACATACTCCTCTACGTCACCGATGTGGTGGAAGATCCTGAAAAGAATAAGGATTTCCTTGATCGTGTGGCCAAGGAGACAGTCCCCGTGCTGCTCGTCATCAATAAGATCGACCTTCTCAAAGGTGACGATGAGCTGCAAGCCCTCGTCGATAGCTGGCATAAACGCCTGCCGAACGCCGAGATATTCCCCACAAGCGCTACACAGCACTTCAATATCGACAATCTGAAGAACCGTATCGTGGAGCTCCTCCCGGTAAATCCACCCTTCTTCGGCAAAGATGCACTTACCGACAAACCCGCTCGTTTCTTCGTGACTGAGATTATCCGCGAGAAACTCCTCCTCAACTATGATAAGGAGATACCTTACAGCACAGAAGTGCTCGTAGAGAAATTCGAGGAGAAGGAAAACGCCATCCATATCATGTCGGTGATCTATGTGGAGCGTGATTCCCAGAAGGGTATTCTCATAGGAAAAGGTGGTGAGAAAATCAAGAAAGTGGGCATCGAAGCCCGTCAGGACATAGAGAAATTCTTCGGTAAGAAGGTATTCCTTGAAATGTTTGTAAAAGTGGAGAAAGACTGGAGAAACCGTGAAAATAAACTCCGCGCTTTCGGTTATATGGAATAAACAGGCCGCGGAGGGAAGAAAAAATTCCTCCCGGTAGAACAGATGCCACAGCATCAAGATTATATATAGAAAACAATGAGTAGATTAGTAGCAATAGTAGGGCGGCCGAATGTGGGTAAATCCACTCTCTTCAACCGTTTGACGCAGACCCGCAGCGCAATTGTCGACGACACTGCGGGCACCACCCGCGACCGTCAGTATGGAA
>CAZPHL010000081.1:0-10518 GCA_964586465.1 uncultured Sangeribacter sp. | reverse complement strand
CAAGCTTTCCTCAATGTCGGCACAATCGACGAGGCCATAGAGAAGGGTAAGAAGCTTCTTGCCGAGGTTAAGTAAACATTTATCCCCGCTGATGTCTCATCAAGACGTATTGACAATTTTAACAAGCAAACCAACACAATGACACTGAAAATTATATCTCCCAGTGAAATCCTTTTCCAGGGTGAGGCGGAATCGGTTACGCTGCCGGGCGCACTCGGCTCTTTCACAGTCTTGAAAAACCATGCATCGATTATTTCCGTATTGTCAAAAGGGTCGATAAAATATCGTAAGCCGGATGACCATGAGGAGATACTTGATATAAAGGGTGGACTGGTTGATGTTGACAACAACATCGTGTCGGTGTGTGTATATTGATTGCCTGCTTAATGAGTATCTAAAATTTATAAGGGATGAACAGACAAAGAAATATTATTCTCACAGCCATTCTGGCCGTCATCTTTTTGCTGCCCGGATTAGCGAAAGCTTCCGACAGTAACGGAGAGGGGGGAATCAACGTAAAGGAGATTCTTTTCCATCACCTTGGCGACGGATATGGTTGGGAGGTGCCTTTCAGTCACACTTACAGGATACCTCTTCCCGTGATAGTAAGGGCTGAAGACGGAAGCTGGCACAGCTTTTCTTCAGCACGCCTCACGAAACATGAGGAGATAGAAAATCCTGAGACCGGAGAAATACATTCGGAAAGTGTCCCACAGATTGTAAACATAGAGAAAGAAAAAGACGGGAAAAAAGTCACTTATCAATTTGTGCTCGCAGAATTCAGCAAGCATAAGGATAAGGTGGTGCAACTTTTCCCGATCCCGGCAGACGAGGAAGCTAAGGTCAAAGATCTTGCAGCCTCACAGCAGGATGAGGTAGTAGACGGCTATGTCAAGGTAGACGGTACGTATTACAGGGAATATAAACCATACGATATCTCGATAACAAAGAACGTACTGGCTCTTATTATCGCATCCATTATCGTGACTGCCATTGCCATGAGTCTGGTAAATTATTATCGTCGAAAAGGAGATAAGACTCCACGCAAAGGTATGGGTTTCTGGGAGATGCTTATAGAATTTATCTATGATGGAGTTATCAAGTCTACTCTTCATGATAAAGCCAAGAAATACGCGTCATTCCTTTTGACTTGTTTCTTCTTTATATTCGTCATGAATCTTCTCGGGCTGATAGTCATATTCCCCGGAGGAGCCAACCTGACAGGCAACATAGCTATAACTTTAGTACTCGCTGTCATGGTATTCGTAGTGGTGAATGTAAATGGTACGAAACATTATTGGAAAGAAATTTTCTGGCCTGATGTTCCATTGTTCCTGAAATTCCCTATTCCGATAATGCAGTTTATCGAAATATTTGGAATCTTCACAAAACCGGCCGCATTGTGCGTGCGTCTCTTTGCCAACATGATGGGTGGCCACATGATAGTAATCACCCTTACATTGATTATCTTCATTTTCGCCATGTTCGGTGCGGCTGTGGCGGGTGCGTCGGCAGTGGTGTCGGTTCTTTTCTCGCTGTTTATGCTTGCGATAGACGTGCTCGTCAGCTTCATCCAGGCATACGTGTTTACACTTCTGGCAACTATTTTCATTTCGATGAGTGATGTAGATGATCATCATGAGCTTCATAAGGAGGCGGAAGTAATCGATGATGTAAAGGAGATAGGTTAAAGAAAAAAGAAATAATTAAAAATTACAATAACATCTAAAAACGCAAGAATTATGTTATCAATGATTTTGGCAGCAGTGGCTCCGCTCGCAGCAATCGGCGCAGCAATTGGAGCAGGTATCGCAGCAATCGGTGCAGGTATCGGTATCGGTAACATCGGCTCATCTGCAATGGAGTCAATCGCACGTCAGCCTGAGTCAGCGGGCGATATCCGTTCAAACATGATCGTTATAGCCGCTCTTATCGAGGGTGTGGCACTCTTCGCAGTGATTATTTGCGCACTCTGTCTCTTCCTTTAATTACGACACACCTCTTAATTTTATAAAGAATGGAATTATTCACGCCCGATTTCGGTCTGATATTCTGGATGTTCCTGGCCTTCATTATCCTTTTCGTGATACTCGCGAAATGGGGTTGGCCGGTTATACTCAAGAATATTGACGAGCGCGCCGATAAAATCGATAAAGGAGTTGAGTATGCCCAGGAGGCAAAGGCTCAGCTTGATTCTGCAAGAGCAGACGCTCAGAAATATATTGAGGAGGCACAGATTAAACAGGCTGAAATGTTGCGTGATGCTGCAAAGATGAAATCTCAGATCATAGAGGAGGCAAAAAACGAAGCAACCCGTGAGGCTCAGAAAGTAATGGATGCAGCCAAAGTGTCGATAGAACAATCACGCAAGGAAGCTGAACTTCAGTTCAGAAATGAGGTGAGCAAGTTTTCCCTTGAGATCGCTGAAAAGATGCTGCGTAATCAGCTCAGCGATGACAAGGCACAGACTGAGCTCGTGAACAAAATGTTGGACGAAATAGAGAAGAACTGATCTTATGGACAACGGTCTCATACCCCAAAGATATGCCAGGGCATTGTATAAATTTGCTCTTGAGCATGATAATACGGTAGAAGTGTATGATCTCGCTAAAACGGTGATAAGCTCATTTGAGTTGAATCCCGCATTGCAGAAGGCGATTGCCAATCCCAATGTAAAACCGTCTGACAAGGAGAAACTGCTTCTCGCCGCTGCCGGAAACGAGGCCGATGATGCTTACAAGCGTTTCATTAAGCTTGTCCTTGACCACAAACGCGAGGAGTTTTTCTGGAGAATGATGATAGCCTACCGTGATATTTATCGAAAAGAAAATAATATCGCTCAGGTATTGATCACTACGGCAGTTACACTTCCGGAAGAAGAAATGGTCAAGCTCCGCAAGCTTGTAAGCGATTCGTTCAAAGGAATGTCTCTTGAATTTTCGCAATCGGTTAATCCCGATCTTATCGGAGGGTTTGTCATCGATGTAGACTCTGTAAGGATGGATGCTTCGGTGAGCAATGAACTCGAACAACTACGTCAAACACTTTTAAGAAGCAAGTAAAGATGCTTAACCCAAGCGAAATATCTGATATACTTAAACAAGAACTTGACAACGTAAATTCACAGGTTAAGTTTGATGAGGTAGGCACGGTCCTCGAAGTCGGAGACGGTGTTGCCCATGTCTATGGCCTGGAAAATGTACGTAGTAATGAGCTTGTTGAGTTTGAGAACGGCGTAAAAGGAGTCGCTCTCAATCTTGAGGAGAGCAATGTGGGTGTTGTGCTTCTCAACAATGTTAATGAAGTGACTGAAAACATGTCGGTGCGTCGCACGGGTGAGATTGCTTCTATTCCGGTAGGAGAGGGTCTCTTGGGCCGCGTGATCAATATCCTCGGCGAACCTATCGACGGCAACGGTCCTATCGAAGGCGAGATGTTGCGTCTCCCGCTTGAACGAAAGGCTCCCGGTGTAATTTTCCGTCAGCCTGTGAATCAACCTTTGCAGACCGGTTTGAAAGCGGTAGACGCGATGATTCCTATCGGTAGAGGGCAGCGTGAGCTTATCATCGGTGACCGTCAGATAGGTAAGACTGCCATAGCCCTTGATACAATAATCAACCAGCGTCAGAATTATCTTGACGGTAAACCTGTTTATTGTATTTATGTGGCAATCGGCCAGAAAGGTTCTTCGGTAGCTTCCATAGTAAATACTCTCAAGAAGTATGGCGCTATGGATTACACCGTGGTAGTGGCTGCTACAGCTTCTGATTCTGCATCAATGCGCTATTACGCTCCTTTTGCAGGAGTAGCTATCGGTGAGTATTTCCGTGATACAGGTCGTGATGCGCTTATTGTCTATGATGACCTCTCCAAACAGGCTGTGGCTTATCGTGAGATTTCTCTGATCTTGAAGCGTCCTTCAGGACGTGAGGCATATCCGGGTGATATTTTCTACCTGCATTCACGTCTTCTTGAAAGAGCGGCAAAGATTATCGATAATCAGGAAGTGGCTGCTTCAATGAACGACCTTCCGGAGGTACTCAAACCCATTGTGAAGGGTGGAGGATCGCTAACCGCTCTCCCAATCATCGAGACTCAGGCCGGCGACGTATCTGCTTATATCCCTACCAACGTTATTTCAATTACCGACGGTCAGATCTTCCTTGAGACAAGTCTCTTCAACCAAGGTATCCGTCCGGCTATTAACGTAGGTATTTCGGTGTCTCGTGTGGGCGGTAACGCTCAGATCAAGGCTATGAAGAAAGTGGCCGGTACTCTTAAGATAGCTCAGGCACAGTTCCGCGAGTTGGAGGCGTTTACAAAATTTGGTGGTGATATCGACCCTGTTACTGCACGCGTGATAGACAGGGGTCGTAAGAATCAACAACTTTTGATTCAGCCCCAGTATCAGCCCTGGCCTGTTGAAAATGAGATCGCTGTGATTTATTGCGGCGTTAACGGTCTGTTGGAATCTGTACCAATTGATAAGGTACACGAATTTTCCGATCTTTTCCTCCAGCTTTTGAAAGCTAAATATCAGAAGGAGGTGCTCGACCAGCTTAAGGCCGGTATTCTCTCGGATGATGTACAGCAAAAACTCAGAGAGTGTGCGGCAGAAGTGTCAGCACGATATAAAACTAAAGAATAATGATATGTAGTGGTGTCACCCTGAATAATGGAGTGACACCACTGCAAATCACTTGAATTCCAGCTCGTTGTCGGACCAATCCGAATAAATGAGCACTAACCTAAACAACCGAATTACAGATGGCTACTCTAAAAGCCCTAAAGACACGTATAGGATCCGTGGCGTCAAGTGAGAAGATTACGGGCGCTATGAAGATGATCTCATCAGCCAAGGTTCATAAGAATGAGCAGGAACTGAAAAAACTCTTGCCCTTCAAAGACCAGGTAAAGTCAATCATGGGTCACTTGCTTGATACCGACATGGATTTCAATTCACCGCTCATAAATGAGAGGGAAGTGAAACGGGTTGGAGTAGTGGTCTATGGTACAGACGATGGCCTTTGCGGTGCCTACAACATCAATATTTTCAAACGCTTCCTTATTGAGAAGGATCGTCTGCACGAAAAATATGGTGAGGATATAGAAATTACTCTTCTTCCGGTTGGAAAGAAGGTTGCCAAGGCTTGTCTGAAGCTTAAGGAAAGAAACCTGCGCACAATAGTGACACCGGGTATCAATTCCAAAATGGACAGTAAGACTGTCAATGAATTTACACATAGTCTGCGAAATGACTTCCAGGGAGGCGTATTCGATCTTGTGGAGGTTATTTATATGAAGTTTATATCTATGGGTAAGCAGGTGCCCACAGTTGATCAGCTTTATCCTGTCAGCCGAGCTGCGATAGAAGATGAAGCATCAGGAAGTGAGGATAATAAACTATATATATTTGAGCCGGACGCCAACAGCATTTTCAATGAAGTGCTTCCGATGTTTGTGCTCTCTACAATGCAAGAAATCACTATAGAGAACAGAGCCTCCGAACAAGCTGCGCGTGTGATGGCCATGCAGGCTGCTAACGACAACGCCAAAAAGCTTCTGGAGAGCCTGCGCCTTGAATATAATAAACTGCGCCAGCAGGGTATCACTACTGAGCTTCTCGATATATTGGGTGGCCAGATAGGAAGATAACTTGTCGGAATTTCATGCAAACGAGAAAAATTTTTTCAATCAATGAGTAGTATAAAGGAATATTTTTCGGAAGTTGGCAAGGGTCTTAAAAGTCTTGTCACCGGAATGGCTGTGACGGGCAAAGAGTTTGTCACACCTAAAGTTACCGAGCAGTATCCGGAGAATCGGGCGACTTTGAATATCGCCGACCGTTTCAGGGCGGAGCTTACTCTCAAATATGATGCGCAGGGACATCATAAGTGTATTGCCTGCGGTATTTGTCAGATGAACTGTCCAAACGGAACGATTCAACTCACCACTAAAATGGTGGAACTTCCGGATGGTAAGAAGAAGAGGAAGCTCGACAAGTACATGTATGATCTGGGAAGCTGCACTTTCTGCATGTTGTGTGTCACTACTTGTCCGCAGGACGCTCTCGAGTTCACTAACGATTTTGAGCAGGCTACCTTTACCCGTGGAGCTTTGATCAAACAGCTTAACTATCGTCCTGAACCGAAAGATGATAGTCCTGCCCCGGCACCCAAACCTGCCATGGACCCTGAGAAGCTTGCGAAAATCAAGGCTGAGGCTTTAGCAAAAGCGGCCAAGATAAAGGCAGAAAAAGAGGCGGCTGCCAAAGCAGCGGCTGCGCAGACTCCCGCTGCTGCAGAAAGCAAGACGGAGTCAACAGAAAAACCGGCACAGGCTTCCGGCGTGGCCACTCAGGATGCGAAACCTGCTACCGAGAACACTAAAGAGGAAAATAAAGAAAACTAAATAATAATGGATTCTGTAGGAAATATAATCGTGTATTTCGTGGTTGCCATCGCTATTGTGGTATTTTCCATAAAGGCGGTGACTACGCGTAAGATATTACGCTCCGCGACCTACCTTCTTTTTGTGCTTCTTAGCACAGCAGTGATCTATTTCCAATTAGGCTACCAGTTCTTGGGCGCAGTGCAGATAGCTGTTTATGCAGGTGGTATCATGGTACTCTTCGTATTCGCTATTCTTCTTACCCATAAGCCTAATGATGCTACAGGCATTATCGATTCCCACAGAAGGGCAATCGGTGGTTGTGTGGCTGCGGCAGGGGGTGTGTTGCTCTTGCTGGCACTCTTCTTCATGCCTATCCTTCACGGGATGTCGCTCTCGGAGTGCATGGCTGCCGGTAATCAGATCACAATGCGTGAAATCGGTGAGGCATTTACCGGAAGCGATCGTTTCCAGTATCTCCTTCCGTTTGAGGCTGTCAGTGTGTTGTTGCTCGCATGTATAATCGGTGGCGTGACTATAGCCCGAAAAGAATAAGAAGATATGGACTTGAGTATGTTATGGTATCTTGTGCCCAGTGTCATTATGTTGATCTGCGGCGTCTACGGCTTCATAACCCGTAAAAATCTTATAGCCATCCTTATCTCATTAGAGTTGATGCTTAATTCGGCCGACTTGAATTTCGTGGTGTTCAACCGCTATCTTTTCCCCGGATCCATGGACGGTATGGTGTTCACTTTATTCGCTATTGCCATAGCAGCAGCGGAGACGGCAATCGCTATCGCCATTATCATCAATATCTATCGTTCGATTGGCAACACTGATATTACTGAAATTAAAAAAATGAAATACTAAGATATGGGCATTACACTTCCAATTTTAATTTTGGCGATTCCTATCACGATGTTCCTGGTCTTAGGAATAGGCGGTGTGAAGATGTCGCGTAAGCTCGCCGGAGTTCTCGGCATCTGTGGGCTTGGTACGACAGCTGTCCTCGCTTACATCGTTGCTTTAACCTACTATTTCAGTGGTGACGCCAATTTCATCATCGATGGTGTTCGTCAGCAATATCAGGTGTTTGATGTGACCTGGCTGGCATTTACACAGAAACTCGTTGTGAATATCGGTTTCTTGCTCGACCCGATTTCAGCATTAATGCTGATAGTAATCACCACCATTTCTTTCATGGTGCATCTTTACAGCTGGGGTTATATGGAGCATGAGCCGGGATTTCAGCGTTACTATGCGTTCCTTTCTCTCTTTACTTTCTCGATGCTCGGCCTGGTTGTGGCCACCAACATTTTCCAGATGTACATTTTCTGGGAGCTCGTGGGTGTATCATCTTACCTGCTTATCGGATTCTTCTATAAACTTCCGTCAGCGGTTGCGGCATCAAAGAAGGCATTTATCGTAACCCGTTTTGCTGATCTCGGTTTCTTGATCGGTATCCTGATCCTTACATATTATACGGATACCTTCAATTTCATCGCCATGACAAGCAATCCGGCCGGAGTGCTTCAGGAATTCGGGGGTGCCACATTCATGGGGGCATCACTCCTGACATGGGCAATGGTTCTTATTTTCACCGGCGGTATGGGTAAATCAGCAATGCTTCCTCTTCACATCTGGCTTCCCGATGCAATGGAGGGTCCGACTCCTGTGTCAGCTCTTATTCACGCGGCTACAATGGTGGTGGCGGGTGTTTATCTGGTTGCCCGTATGTTCCCTGTATATTGTGTAGTGGATGCATCACTCACTTTTGTATGCTATGTTGGTGCCGCCACAGCATTCTATGCAGCAGTCGTGGCATGTGCACAGATCGATATCAAACGTGTTCTTGCGTTCTCTACAATTTCTCAGATTGCCTTCATGATGGTTTCGCTGGGATGTGCATACGATCTTCCTATTGAAGGTGTGCATTATTCGGGTTTAGGCTATATGGCGGGAATGTTCCATCTCTTCACCCATGCCATGTTCAAGGCTCTTCTCTTCCTTGGTGCGGGTGCTTTGATCCATGCTGTCCACTCCAATAACTACACAGCGATGGGTGGTTTGAGAAAATATATGCCGATTACACATTGGACATTCCTTATCGGCTGTTTAGCTATCGCAGGTATATGGCCGTTTGCCGGCTTCTTCTCAAAAGATGAAATGCTGGCTGCCATGTTCAACCGTCATTGGTTCTGGGGTGCATGGATGATGATGGTGGCAGGTCTTACAGCATTCTACATGTTCCGTCTCTACTATCTCATCTTCTGGTGGGAAGAAAATCCCCATTATAAAGAGCATAAGCCACACGACGCGCCCTGGCAGATGTCAGTGCCTCTGATTATCCTTGCTGCCGTTTCATTCTGCTGCGGCTGGATAGATTTCGGAAAGTTCGTTACATGGAACGGTGCTCCATATCATATCCATATCGAATGGGTGAAAGTAGCTATCCCGAGTCTTGTGGTTGCGTGTGCCGCAATTGCTCTGGCAACAAGGATGTATATTAAGAAAAATGATCTTCCCACAAAAGTCAAGAATTTCTGGCCAACACTTTGGGAGGCAGCTCACCGTCGCTTCTACTGGGATGAAATATACATGTTTATCACCCATAAGATTATCTTCGGAATCATCTGTAAGAGCATCGCATGGTTTGACCGCCATGTAATAGATGCCACCATGGACGCATTCGCCACTTTAACACAGAAAGCGTCTTATGCTATTCGCGGGATGCAGTCGGGCTCTATCCAGGCTTATGTGCTTTGGTATTTCTTCGGAGCCATCATTTTGGCTGCCATCACCTGGCTTTGCCTTATCTAACCTTTCATATTGCAACGTTGAAATAAATAGATTATGTTTGGAAATATATTAATCTGGTTTGTAGTAATCCCCGTCATAATGATGGCAGGATTAGGTTTATGCCGCAACAGCAGTATGAATGCTATCCGCACGGTGATGGTGGTATGCTCAACCGTACTGCTCGGCCTTTCAATCTGGCTATGCTGCGATTTTCTAAGTCTCCGTGCTGCCGGTGTTGATGATGAAATGCTCTTCACCGGAAGCTGGATGTGGTATGCACCGCTCAACATACATCTTGCTGTCGGAGTTGACGGCATTTCGGTGTTGATGCTCATGCTTTCATCTGTGATTGTTTTTGCGGGCACTTTCGCCTCCTGGAAAATCACACCGCTCCCCAAAAACTTCTTCCTTTGGTTTGCACTTCTGAGCACCGGTGTATTCGGCTTCTTCATCTCCATCGACATTTTCACGATGTTCATGTTCTATGAGGTTGCTCTTATCCCGATGTATCTTCTTATCGGTGTGTGGGGCACAGGCCGTAAGGAATATTCAGCCATGAAGCTGACATTGATGCTTATGGGTGGTTCCGCATTTCTCATGCTCGGTCTTCTCGGCATATTCTGGCACAGCGCTCCTGCCGGAGGCCAGCTCACCTGGAATATTCTTGAAATCTCTCATAATGCCTCCATCGACCCTGATTGGCAGAAAATGCTTTTCTGTTTCACCTTCGTAGGGTTCGGTGTACTTGGCGCTATGTTCCCGTTCCACACATGGAGTCCCGATGGTCACGCATGTGCACCAACAGCTGTATCAATGTTACATGCAGGTGTGCTTATGAAACTTGGTGGCTATGGTTGCTTCCGCATCGCTATCTTCCTGCTTCCTCAGGCAGCAAATGAATTGGCATGGATATTCATTATCCTTACAGGTATCAGTATAGTATATGGAGCTTTTTCAGCATGTGTACAGACCGACCTCAAGTATATCAATGCTTACTCTTCGGTTTCACACTGCGGCATGGTGCTCTTCGCAATCTTGATGCTCAACACAACTGCCATGACAGGTGCGATCCTTCAGATGCTTTCCCACGGTCTGATGACAGCCCTCTTCTTTGCCTTGATCGGTATGATTTATGGTCGTACCCATACACGTGACATCCGTCAGATGGGTGGCTTGATGAGAATAATGCCTTATCTCGGTGTTTGTTATATGATAGCCGGTTTCGCTTCTTTAGGTCTTCCCGGTCTCTCAGGTTTCGTGGCAGAGATGACAATCTTCTTCGGATCATTCCAGGATGCCGATACCTTCCATCGTATCTTCGTGATT
>CAZPHL010000080.1:0-10718 GCA_964586465.1 uncultured Sangeribacter sp. | reverse complement strand
TGACCATCACGGAACCGTCGGTGGTGGCTTTTTTACCGGCTATGAAGTTGGTACATGCCTCGGCGGTGTGGGGAAACAGGATTGAGACCAGCAGTATTGCAGTAAGGTAAAGTTTCATATTTGAAAAATGTAAGGTTAATCTTACGGCAAATGTAACCAAAAAATATGAAACTTTTTATAGCTTATTAAAAAAATATCAGCCGAACCATACAGAACATACGGGTTTATTCAGAGCGGAGGTGGTCGACGGGATTGCTTCGGGCCACGCGCAGACTGTTGCAAATCACCACGCCGGTTATGAGCAACAGGAGCACTATCAGACATGCGATCATGCTTAATGGAGAGAGTGAGACACGGTCGGTGAACTGTGCCAGCCAGCGTTGCCCGACGATCATTGCCGTAGCTCCGCCCAATATAAGTGAGGGAAGTGCAACCTTCAGGATATCAATACAGAAAAGGCGAACAATTTTTGTGGCGGGAGTGCCGTTGACTTTCCGGATAGCGATTTCCTTGGCACGCCGGTTGACTTCGTCGGCCACATATCCGATAAGTCCTATAAGTGCTATGAGTATTATGACGATACCCACCACCATCACCGCTGTACCGAATTTGCGTATAGACTCGACTTTCTTATCAATAACAGTTGTATAGGGTATGATATAACTTCCGTTATCTCTGGCAAGTTGGTCAATTATTTTTTGGACCTCCTTAAGATTTTCAGGTGTCATTTCAGTGAATCGTACATATACACAGTCTTGTTTATGACTTGTCGGAAACAGGACACCGGCACGGAGATCAGCTTTATCACACTCAAAACTTCCACGATGTATATTTTCGATTACTCCTACGATTGTCATTTTCGGAAAGGGATTGCTATCAGAGCCATGACCTGTAATATAGAATGTTTTACCGATAATATCCTTGTCAGTTTCACAGAAATATTTGTTTAAGAGTTCAATGAATCTTTCCTCAACTATGACCTCATTTATCGTGGAATCCGTATCTTTACGGAAGTTCCTTCCCTGTAGGATGTTTATCCCCATTAAATTAATTACTTCAGGATTAATGAACCCCATATCAGCAACATTCACTTGATTCTCAAACCGACCTTCAATCCACATATTTGAATCACCTGCCGGATCAACAAGATCATGTCCGGATGTGGCGACGTCTTCAATAAACGATAGTCTCTTTAATTCCTTGATAAGCGTAGAGGTCTGTTTTTCAGAAAGGTCATTACGATAAAACCTGCCAATATTTGCGTACTCAAATCCTATTTTAAGATGAGTGACCATATTATATTGTCTATAGATCAACACTAATAGACAAAGGATTAAACCGGTTGCAAAGAATTGGATTGCAAGAAGTGCCAGTTTCCAGCCTTTATTGCCATGATTTACCGGACGGAATGCATGTACCACAGGTGTGCGTGTATAGATAAATGCAGGTATAATGCCTGTTATTATGAGAATGGTCCCACAAACGCATCCCTCTACCAACCAAACTTTACCGGTAGTGAGAAGTTGTTGGGCAGTATAGCCAAGTAACTGTTTGGATAAATCTGACAATGAGAAAGAAATAAGAATGGCCAACACAAGGGAGAGAAACATGAAAAAGAGACTTTCACCTATAACACGAATAAAGATAAGTGTCGTTGAAGTGCCATAACATTTACGGATTGCCATCTCTTTACTACGATGAACGAGTTGACCGATAGTGATAAGCAGATAATTTAGGGAGGCACATAAGAGAAGCACAGTAGCAAGTAAGCCGAGCATCCAAGAAATCGTTCTCACTCCTTGTCTTGAGGAATAAGCTCCTGACAGGGGTCGTAACCATACTTTATAACCTGAGAGAGCTAACACATCTTCCGGAATAATCTTTTTCAGATGAGCTTGTATGGCAGGATCCAATTCATCAGACTTTGAGTCTTTGGCGAGAATTGCATAGCTACGATAGCGTTCGTTACCGATAAGGTTGTCAGAGCCGTCCCACATAAGTCTTCCGGTAGTGGGCATTGAGATATAGATAGCGTTTCTTATAGTTGAATTTAATGGATAATCCTCATATACTCCTGCAATTACCGGCTTCAGGTCTCCGAATCCAAATTTGGTCACGGAGAGTCCGATCACATCGCTACCAATTTTATCAGCCAGCGAGCGTGGAATCATGGCCCGGTTTTCAACAGCCAACGCTTCATGAGGATTTCCTTCAAGAATTGAAGTGGGCAGGACATCGAATAAGCAAGTATCTGCAAAAGCGATATCCTCCACTTCAAATTCTCGTCCATCTTCAAGTTTAATTACACTCTGACCTGTGATTGAATTCACCCTTGTTGTTAGTTCAATCTGAGGAATGTGACATCTGAGTTCTCCGGCTGTGCCCCCGGAAGTGAAATCATACTCCTTATACTCACCGTTCTCTATGATACTGCTTGTGAACCGATAAAGGCGTTCTCCGTTCCGAAAGAAGGAATCGTAAGTCTGTTCGAAATATATCTTTGCCACAAGTAGAAATCCAATGGACAATGACAAAGTAAGACATAAGACCTTTATGAGATTGCGATACAGATCGGAAGTAAAGAATCTTAACATGGTATCAGAAGAATAAATGAACGGTAAGTTTTTAATTTATTCAGAGCGGAGGTGGTCAACGGGATTGCTTCGGGCAACGCGCAGGCTGTTGCAAATCACCACGCCGGTTATGAGCAGCAGGAGTACTAACAGACATGCGATCATACTTAAGGGAGAGAGCGAGACGCGGTCGGTGAACTGTGCCAGCCAGCGTTGACCCACAATCATTGCCGTAGCGCCGCCTAATATAAGAGAGGGAAGGGCCACTTTCAGGATATCAATGCAGAAGAGGCGCACAATCTTGGTGGCGGGAGTGCCGTTAACCTTCCGTATAGCGATTTCCTTGGCACGCCGGTTGACTTCGTCGGCCACATATCCGATAAGTCCTATAAGTGCTATGAGTATTATGACGATACCCACCACCATCACCGCTGTACCGAACCTGCGTATAGGGCCTCGGTTGGCATCGATATTTGCTTTGTAGGGAGTGATGTAGATTTCATGTTTGTCACTCATGCTGTCGATCACTTTTTGAGCCTCTTTAAGATTTTCAGGTGTAGCTTCAGTGAAACGTACATACACATGCTCTTGAGTACTACGAGTAGGGAAGATTACACCGGCTCTTGGGTCAGCACGTTCATATTCAAGACCACCACGACGAATATTTTCTATTACTCCTACAATAGTCTTTTCATGATTAACTTCCGTATCAGAGTGTCCGGTAATATAAAATCTTTTACCTACGATGTCGGAATCAGTTTCACCGAAATATTTCTGCAGTAATTCTATAAATCTTTCCTCTACAATCACTTCCTCCACTATGGAATCGGCATCTGCATGGAAATTACCACCTTGGATGAATTTTATACCCATGACATCAAATAAGTCAGGATTAAAGTACTCCATATCGGCCACATTGACTTGGTTTTCATATTGCCCCTCAACCCATACCATGTTGCCGGAGGCACCCCAGGAGATATCGGTGTTGGCGGTGGCCACACCTTCCACACACGGGAGTTTACGGAGTTCCTTGATGATGGTGTTGAACCGACTTTTTTCAAGGCCATTACGCGTGAATATTCCGATATTCTCGTATTCAAATCCCATTTTAAGATTACCTACCATCCTATATTGGCGCCCTACCAGAACGAGGAGGCATAGGATCAGACCGGTTGCAAAGAACTGAATTGCCAGAAGTGCGAGTTTCCAGGCTTTCTTGCCATGAGTGGCGGGACGGAAAGCATTGGCCACTGGTGTGCGGCTATAGATAACAGAGGGGATTATGCCGGTAATGATAAGAAGAGCGATACAAACGATGCCCTCTACTATCCATACTCTACCTGTGGAAAGGAGTTGTTGAGGGGTATAACCGAGCAATTCTTTACATAGTCCGGAGAAACAGAAAGCTAATAGAATTGCCAGACCGAGAGAGATTATAAGAAAGAAAAGACTTTCACCCATAACACGCATGAACAGCTTGGTACGGTCGGTGCCATAACATTTACGGATAGCCATTTCCTTACTCCGGTGAGCCAACTGCCCGATTACAATCAGCAGGTAATTAAGACCGGCACACATGAGCATAACCACTGCAAGCATGCCGAGCATCCATGACATGGTCTTGACACCGTCTTTTGAAGAATACGCATCCATCATAGGACGCAGCCAGACTTTATAGTCAGAAATGGTAAAGGCCTCCTCCGGGACTTTCTTTTTCAAATGTTCCAAGATAAGTGGGTGCAGATCATCGGGGCGAGTATCCTTGGAAAGAAGCGCGTATCCTTTATAGCGGTCGTTGCCGATCAGATTTTCAGTGCCGTCCCAAGTAAACTTACCTATGGTGGGCATACCGAGATATAGGTTATTATTTATAGTGGAGTTGAGGGGATAGTCTTCATAGATGCCTCCTATGGTGGCCTTATATTCATCTCCCCAGCTGACATTGGTGAATTTCAGACCTATAACATCACCCCCTATCTTCTCTGCAAGAGAACGGGGTATCATTACATGGTCTTCGATAGCGAGAACTTCATGAGGATTGCCTTCGAGTATCGGGGTGCGGAGCACGTCGAAGAAACATGTATCGGCCAGTTCTATGCCATCTACATAAAATATACGTTCATCTTCAAGTTTAATCGAATTGTAACTATCGAGATTTGTTGTGCGTGTGGCTATTTCGATTCCGGGGATATTGCGTTGTAGCTCGGGTGCAGTGCCACCGGGGAGCCAAGGATATTCCTTATATTCTCCATTCTCCACCACACTTTCTGTGATATTGTACAGGCGGTCGATGTCAGGAAAGAAGGAATCGTATGTCTGCTCAAAATAGATTTTGGCTACAAGCAGGAAACCTACTGACAAACCTACTGTGAGACATAATATTTTAATAAGATTCCGGCGTAGGTCGGAAGTGAAGAAACGTAACATAACGGAGAAAAATTAGAAGTTTGTCTCAGATGGTCTGAAGTTTATCTACAATCTGACCGTCAAATAGATTTATAATCCTGTCGGCCACCGCAGCATCGCGCTGGGAATGAGTCACCATAACGATTGTGGCCCCTTCACGATGGAGTTCTGAGAGGAGCGACATTACTTCCGTACCGTTTTTGGAATCAAGGTTTCCTGTAGGCTCGTCGGCAAGTATGAGGCCGGGACGGCTCACGATGGCACGTGCTATAGCAGCTCTCTGTTGCTGGCCGCCCGATAGCTGTGAGGGATAGTGTTTTGCCCTGTGGGTGATACCCATACGTGCCAGCGCCTCATCCACCCGTTTATTCTTTTCCTCCCTCGAGAGTGGGAGATTAGTCAGTGGCAACATGATATTTTCCCGTATAGTCATGGTGTCGATCAGATTGAACGATTGAAACACGAAACCAATGCGTCCTTTACGATAGTCGGTGCGGCCACTTTCCTTCAGTTTGCTGACCTCCTTACCATCGAGTTTGTAGCTGCCGGAGGTGGGATTGTCAAGTAAGCCAAGTATATTAAGAAGGGTAGACTTGCCACATCCTGACGGCCCCATAATCGCTACAAACTCTCCATCTTTGATTGAGAGAGACACATTGTTTAATGCTACTGTCTGAACTGTATCGGAGCGGAATACCTTTTCTAATTTTTCAATCTCTATATTCATAATAGTATGGTTTTTATTTGATTATATGGTTTTTATTGATAGTAGGGGTTTATTGCAGATTTAAATTAGGTTTTGAAAGAGTAGTTATATTCTTTTTGCTTGAAATCTGTATAAGGATTATTATTCATAAGGGTTTATAATCTATTCTTTATAAGAATTCATTATAAGGGTTTATAATGAGATGTTGATGCGGTCGGCGTCTCCGAAGTTCTGATAAGAACTTGTGATTACAGTTTCTCCGGGGCTGAGACCTTCAAGAATCTCATAATAACGCGGGTTACGACGTCCGATCTTAATCTCGCGTTTAGTGGCGCTTTTCTTGTCAGGAGACATCACGTAGATATATTTACCTCCTGAACTTTGAAAGAAGGTCCCTCGGGGTATCATCACTGCTTGTTCCGGTTGCCCGAGCAAAAGATCAATAGGATAAGTCTGACCTACGCGGAGATTCTCAGGCAAATTTCCCGCGATGTCGAGATCGGCGCGGAATTGGCCGTTGACAACCTCAGGATATACCTTACGTATAGTGACGTTGAATTCTTTGCCTTGTCGTGACACTTTTCCCTGAAGACCCGGTGAGACCCGGTCGATGTAGTGCTCGTCAATGTTGACAGTAAGTTTGTAATTGTCAAGGATATTGATCTGACCTACCTGTTGCCCTGCAGCTATATTCTGACCCAGTTCAGCTGTGAGACTGCCTAACTGGCCGTCGTGGCTGGCGCGTATATTCAGGTTATCGGCACGCTGACGTACCAAAGCGAAGTTCTCCTGCATATTGTGAAGGCTTTCGCGCATCATAGCCACCTGTACCGAGCGGTAGAGAGAATCCTGACGGAGGCGGTCTTCAAGTAATTTAAGGTTTTCTAAAGCGAGTTCATAATCTTCCTGTGCTTTAAGATATTCTTCGCGCGAGGTGAGTTTCTCTTCGAGCAGTGTTTTCTGTTGATCGGCCGCCCTACGTTTACGGTTGAGTTCTGTACGTGCGGAGAGAATGTCACGTCTCACCTGGAGTCGATCTTTCTCCATGGCAATTTCGGTATCGCGCAGCATATTCTGTTTCTCTGCAAGTTGGGATTCTGAGTCGAGAATCTGTTGGCGCAGGAGGGGATTGCGCAGGGTAAGTATGATTTCGCCCTCTTTAACCATCGCCCCCTCCTCAACCAATTTCTGTTCCACCACACCGGTTTCAAGGGCCGATACCTGGACAATAACGCCTGTTTCAACCTTACCCGAGAGATGAAGGTAGTCATTAAATTCACCCTCAAATACTTCATCAGTCACCAGACTATTGAAATCCGTATTGTAAGCGGTAGTTTTTGATGCAATTACAGCCCAGATGACAGCTGCGATAATAAGGAGGAGCACTACAGCTATCCATCCATATTTACGTAGCATAGGGTATTTACGCTTTATTTCTGTATCCATAGTTAACTTGAAATTAGATTTTTATGATAAGGAGGGGATTTTATTCAGGTTCTATAAGTTTTTTATTCAGGTTCAATAAGGGGATAACCGTTATAATATCTGAGGGTGATTTCCGCTATGACATGTTGTATGCGTTTTCCAACGAGTGTTGCTTCGGCGGTAGCTAATTTGGACCCGGCCGTATACAGGTCGATTGCTGAAGCGAGACCGAGTTCATATTTACGACGCATTGCTTTATAGGCAATCTGTTCGGCTTCCAGGCGTTGCATGGCGGCCGATAGTTCTTCCGCAGCGGCATTTCTGTCAAGCTGTGCCTCTTCGGTGGCCTGTTGGATCTTATAGCGTGTCTGTTCAAGACGGGTTTCATTTTCATGTAAGTTGATTTTGGCGCGTTTCACTCTGTTGGCTGTGGCCAGACCGTCGAAGAGTGGGATTGAAAGGGAGAAACCCAAGTATTCACCCATATTATCACGGAATTGCTTTGAGAATGATGAGGCTACTGTGCCCATACCCATCATTCTGTAATAGGATGTGGAGATTCCGGCGCTGAATGATAGGCGTGGTGAATATCCTCCCTTGGCAGCGTTAAGATAATGCCGGCTCTCTTTTACCGCCAACTCAGCCTCCGTGATATCGGGTAAAACTCGCCCGGACGGAATCTCAGAAAAGGGTTGTGGCGTGTCGATAAGTTGCAGCGGCTCGTCTGAAACCGGCATTCCCATAGCGCTGCGCAAGGTAAGGTAAGCTTTTTTAAGGAGATTTCTCTGGTTGGCCAACTCGTAGAGGTCGGAAGCAACGATAGCTCTCATTTCAGCTACTTCCGCACCACTTTTTGTGCCGAGTGTCTCACCCCGTTCGGTGGCTACAAGGTCGGTGGAATCGCGCTGTAGTTGTCGGTCCATCTGTTCCACCATGGCCTGACAGTAGGAGACATTGTAAAAATTCTTTATCACCTCCAGTGATATACGGTCTTCTTCCACCATTCGGCTCTGTTTCTTACGCAGTTCAGCCGTTCTCAATGCCTTAACATTATTAATGCGTACCAGTCCGTCGAATAAGGGAAGAGAGAGATCGATTCCGAATCCTGTGCCAAGTGTCTTTTTATTGTCATAAGTGTTGGTTTCCGGGTCGATGTTTCGGCCGAAGCTGAGGCTACCGCTACTGCCGAAGGAGAGATAAGGCAACATGTCAGCGACAGCGATATGTTTATCAGCGGCTGCAACTTCAGTCTCCATTCTGTAGATACGATTGGAATGGGCATGCTCACGCGCATAGATGAGACAGTCATTAAGAGTCATCTGTGCCTGAAGAGGCACGGCGAGCAAAAGAGATATTATGATTGTCGGTATTCGTTTCATGTCGGCAAAGTTAATGAGCCTTATGGGGCTGTTCTATTAATTTCGTATGAAACACGTTTTAGAATGATTATTTTGTCTAAAAAATAGACAGGGTGTCTAAAAAATAGACACAAAAAGATGAGCATCACATAAAAAAACAGGAAGAATCGAGTTTTATGAGGAAAATGATTTACTTTTGTAGAGAAAAGAAATAAGATGGAGTAACATAACGAGGTATTAAACTATGAAACTGCTGATAGTGGATGATAATGCTGCCGTAAGGGCCACTCTAAAACTCCTGTTGGATAAGGAATTTGACGAATTGGTGACGGTAGGCGATCCGAAACTTATTCCCGCTCTTCTGTATGGAGGTGATGTGGATGTGGTTTTGCTCGACATGAATTTCGATAATACGAAGCTTGATTGCAGCGACGGTCTTTTCTGGCTTGAGCGTATAAAGAGCGGTGAGAATCCTCCGGCAGTGGTGGTGATAACTGCTTTCGGAGATATAGATGTGGCGGTGAAGGCGATGAAAATCGGTGCTGAAGATTTTGTTACCAAACCCTGGGATAATGATAAACTTGTGGAGAAACTCCGGAATGCGGTGAGCCTTAACCGTCGGAAACGTCAGGACGAGACGGCAGTGAAGAGGGGGAAGGAGATAGAGGCAGAGAAGGAGGCCCTGGATCGGATGACTCTTGATGAGGTTAAGCTGCGCCATATCCGAAATGTGATCGACAGATGCGGAGGTAATCTTTCGGCTGCTTCCGAACGGTTGGGTATCAATCGGCAGACCCTGTATAATCTTCTAAAAAAATTATGATCTCGAGTGTATGAAGCGTTTCCGGCTTAATATAGGGTTACTTTTAGCGGCCATGGCCGGATGTGTGGCGTTGTCTGTCCGGCTGTTTCTGTCGGGATGGTGGGCACCGGCTTGTCTGGCAGGTATTTTAGCGTTGTTATGTGTCTTTGGACTCTGGTCGCTACAGACACGGCTCATAAATATGATGTCAACATTTGTGAGTGCGCTTGAGATGAATGATACCACCCTCCGCATTGAGGCCGACGGAGATAAGGAACTCAAGGAAATGTCAGCTGTGATGAACCGGATCTCACAACTGTATCGCTCAAATCTTCGTGAACTTGAAACCCGTAAACTCTATTACGACCGCATATTAAAGATAATGACACATGAGATGCGTAACGGAATAGCTCCCCTTGTAGCCATTACAGCCGATATGGAGAGTCATCCCGAACGATACGAAGGTGACAGACTGTCGGAGGCTTCAGCTCTTCTTCACGGTCAGGTGGAGGGCATCAAACGTTTTCTGGACTCCTATTATAACCTTACCCATCTGCCCGAACCCGAGATCACAACTGTCAAAGCCTTGGATTATTTCGCGACAGTAGAGCGCCTTGCAGTTTCGGAATTGCGTCAGCGAGGTTTAGCTGACAATATGGTAAGCTTCATTGTTCCGGAAGATATGGAACTTCACATCGACACTGCCCTGATGAATCAAGTTATGTTGAATCTGCTCCGGAATGCATTTGACGCTGTGGACAGACGTGATGGTAAGGTTGAGGTAGTGGTGACGTTATCCGACATGCAACCCTATATCACCATCAAGGATAATGGGGTAGGTATGCCTGCTGAAGTTATGGAAAACCTGTTCCAACCCTTTTATACGACAAAAGTTGACGGGAGTGGGGTGGGCTTATGTCTGTGTCGCCAGATTGTAAGACGTCATGGTGGCGACATGCGGATACAAAGTCAACCCGGCAGGGGGACTTCTGTAATCTTAAGTCTTTAGATAAGTGCAAATCAATAAATTTTTTATAACTTTGCAATAAATATAATTTGACGCCTTTAACCGATTATCATGAAATTAAAAACATTATTGGTAAGTGCCTTTATGATGTCGACGGCTTGTTTCTGCGGTTTCGCTCAGGGGACAGTCGATGACTATAAGCGGGCCTATGAATTGCGCGACAAATTCAATGCGCGCAATGTCTATTATTCAAATGTCAATCCGAAGTGGATTGAAGATACCCATAGCTTCTGGTATGTGCGCGAGACTCCGGAAGGACGTGTGTATGTGAGCGTTGATGCTGACAGCCGTAAACGTAAAGAACTTTTTGATCATAACGCTCTTGCGTCTGAACTATCAAAAGCAACCGGCAACGATGTGAAGCCCGGTGAACTGCGTCTGGGCCGTCTTCATGTGAACGGAAAACAGGATTCACTGACCT
>CAZPHL010000079.1:8081-11040 GCA_964586465.1 uncultured Sangeribacter sp. | reverse complement strand
ATGTTTCTGGAGCTCCTTATCCATGACGCCGTCGCATTGGCGAACCAATGAGTCATTGCATTGGTGTAATGGTATTCCATTGAGGATAACCAGGTGAGGTCTGACAAGGTGCGGTCAGTCAGATACTCGCGCAGCGTCAGGTAGTCGGTCAGAACGGCACCGGACGCGGCCCGTTCGGAATTATCCCTGATCCGGTACAGGTTTGAATACAGTCCCCACCAGCTTTTCCCCGGCCGATAGGTCAGCTTGATCGACGGGCTCACATTGATATAGTGCCAACTGCGGTCGCGGGTTACATCAAGTCTGTCGCCCATCCACTGTCCTGCGTAACTGACCGGAACGGCACCCTCGATGTAGAAATCTCCGAGCACACAGCTGATTCGGGGTTCTACACCAACCTCCCCTTTGCCGAATGTATAGTCGTTGGCGGCCCCGGTAAATCCGGATATTCCATTGAGTTCAGAGGCCACCGCCTCCACATCCAAGTTTCCATACACCAACCCGTTGACCAAGACATTTCCCATCTTGAACTCAAAACCGGTTTGTGCATCCGCCTTGAAGTCGTCGGTACGGTAGGTCTGGCTTACCGCTCCCTCCCCCTCTCCGCTGCCGAAGAGGGACGCCGGAGTGACCTCGAGCGACTGTGGACGGTGGTTCCATCCCGCCGATACAAAGAGTTCCCACTTACGTCTGCCTCCGTTGACAATAAGTCCCAGCTTGTCGTCTACTGAGAAGGCGGGATTATCCAGTATCTGGTCTGCCCGCGTGGTCCTGTCCAGAAAATCGGCGGTTGTAAGGCTTGTGGCGCGTTCGGTGTCCCATGCCGCGTTGACATGTAGCACGTTGTCGAGATAGAGGGAGGGAGTGTTCCGCTTGAATCTAATCGATCCTCCCAAGTCATGGGCATGGTTTCTTGAGGTAATCCGCTGGGTAATGCCTCGGTATCCACCCTCAGGTAGGTACTGTTCAGTCACCGACTCCCCTTCCTTGCGCACAATGTCGTCGATATATGTGAGGCTGATGTTGAGCGTTGATAGCGAATCTGTCCGGAATACATTGTTAGAACTCAAGGTGTTCGACCGGTTGTACAGGTATCGTTTCTGCGAGACTCCCGGAGAGCCGGGTGTGACGACTGAGAGTGGGGCTCTATTGAGAAAATGCATCGGTCCGTCGCCTGTCATGTCGGCATACTCCGCCATCACGTTGTCGCCGCAGTTATTGCCCTTGTATGTATTTATGGTCTGTCCCTTCCGTCCGAAGTACATCCCCACTGCCTCCGCTGCCCACATCGCAGGCTTGTAGCCTGCTCCTGCCATACCGTTGAGCGTGAAGGTACCCTTCGCCGACGGCTTCAGCTTTATATTGATCGATACATCATCAGACGGTTTCCAGTCTTTCAGAGCCTTGACAGGCTGGTGGTTCTGATATACCTGTACCGTAGACACGTCATTTACCGATATATTGTTAGTGGCTATTCCATACCGGCCTTCAAGAAGGTCCATGTCCTCAACGTAGAAGTTCTTCACGGTCTTGCCATTGAATGCGATCTGTCCCGATTCCGACACCTCGAGACCGGGCATTTTCTTAATCACGTCGCCTATCACACGGTCGGCCGCATCCTTATAGGCTCCTACGTGGTAGCTGAGGGTATCGCCTCGCTGCGTTATCTTGTCAGGTACCACAGTAACCTCCTCAAGATCAATGGCCCCCTCGATCATGACAAAGTCGATGGTCTGAGTCTCAGCCGGGAGAAGCCTCTCCACCGGATCGAAGCCGAGGAGAGCTACCTTTACCGTAACCTGTTCTCCTGTCGGCTCAAATGAGATGGAGTAGACGCCATTCTCATCTGCTATACAGAAGCCTTCTATCCCATCTTCGGATTCTACCGTCACGAGCGCAGGTATGGGACTTCCGTTCACGTCCACGACCTTTCCCGAAATTGTTTTTTCGGAAAATGAAGGAATTGTCGCTGTCAGCACTATCATCAACACAATCAAACGCATAATAATAAAAAAATTAGTTGAGACTACTTCATAAAAACATTGATGCCTGCCTGTAATGACAATGTCTTAAACGATAATGACAGTGTCTTAAGAGACTCGTTTCATTCCAGTTCGAGTGGGGTATATTTGTATTTTCTGCTTAAGATAGGTTGCCCGGTTTTATAATCGAAGACTGCTATTCCTGTTGTCTTGATATAGTCTTCGTTGAGTTCCCGCTGAAGTTTCAGGACCTTTTCACGGGTTGATTTGCTATATTTCTTTCTTCTTGGCGCGAAGATGGGGAACGCCCCTTTCTGGACTGCCACTGCCTCCCAGGAGTAGGTTCCTGTAGAATCACTGACTGCCATAATAAGACCCGGCAGTCCTCCGAACTTCCATGGTCCGGCAGCCACAGGTATTTGCATGGTATACCATGCCGTATAGCTCCTGCCACGCCATTTACATGTGGCTTTCATGCATTTGTATCCGCAAATGGTCTTTGTCTCTTTCGATATAGTCCATTTCTGAAGTGGGAGCTGTTCGCTATAGACCAGGTTGTCCTCGTCGATTGCATGTGGCATTGCTGCCCATTCCTCAAGCATGCCATCCTTCACATGTATGTTTGAGTACTGATATTCGATCCATCTTTCCGGATTATATCCCTGTAGCCATCTGAATGGCGGATATGCATTAGCCTTGGGATGGTCATGTAACCACTGAGCCAGACTGTCTTCGTTGACTTCCTCAAAATGACTGCTGTACTGGGTCATCCCTTTAGAAATCTTAAGTTGACCCTCGTCAACCCATGTATTCTTGTCCTGCATGTTTTCTGCATTGAAGGCATACAGCACCCTAATGTCGGCCGTGCCAATAGTCTTTCTCTTCTGACATAAATGTCTGTAATACTCTGGGGAGGGTTTTGCTCCACTTTCCTTTCTCTGAGAATGCATGGCCGGGATGAAGGTGCCGACAAGCAT
>CAZPHL010000079.1:5577-7981 GCA_964586465.1 uncultured Sangeribacter sp. | reverse complement strand
TATAAACACAAATTATTGTATATTTGCGCAGTAAACAAATTCCCTGAAATTAGTTACTTAACTTTAATATTATAATATGAGCTATATTTCGATTAAGAAAGTTAGCATGATTATCATTGCTATGGTAATTGCATCTGCAACTTCTTTCTCTCACGCTGAAACAGAATCAGTAAAAATTAAGGAAGTCGAAGCTACTTTTGCTGACTACATACCACTACTCAACACAACCGGTTATCAAGCCTATGTATTCGATATATCATCGTTAGCTGACCGTAAATACCAAATCACGTTTCAGATTCGTGAGTATGACCATGGTGAGAAAGTCAGCGACGATGTACAAGGCTGGCCTGCTGAATTCACTAATATGATTTTACTCAGCGACTTTCCGGAGCAAGCGCGAGAAAATGTAAAACCTGAAAACATTGCTGACCCGGAACGGGGCGTTTATGTCCTGTCCAACAAAATCAACATAGGTTTTCTTCCCAATGAGACTGACTCCATACAGAGGTTATCCCTCGGTCTAAATGAAATAGGTACTCGTTACGACAGTCTTGTATTGAAACCACAGTATAGCTTGAATGATCCCGTAAACGGTAACAAATTTTACACCTACCAGAATCGCTCATTTTTAATCGAAGAAATAAAGATGGACCAATTCATACCTTTGGTACTTGTAGGCTCTATATGGTATGACGAGTCTATTCAGACACATCGTTTTTGTGGAGAGCGCTATATTGCCCCTGATCTCTCTTCAGATATATTGAAATTTATTCCTCATTATTATATAGTTGGTATTGTGGTGACTCCGGTCCAATCATAGCTATTATACAGGCATAAAAATCACGATTTTTATGCCTGTATCCTTAAATCTTAATTCATGGTTATAATATTCATAATTGTACTTGCAGTCCTTCTGCTGTCTGACGCATACATCATATTCGGTGTGTTACCGAATATCGTATCTTCATTGTCTTGGGGTCCAAAGATTTTTATATTGGTTCTCTTTCTTTTTCCTACGCTCCTTTATTGTATCCTGCTCATTAAGACTTTCTTATTCGGAGATGTTAGCCAACATATTCTGAACAGCCTCTTCCGGGGAACGTTACTTGTAGTGCTGTCCTCTCTGTTGTTTGTTATAATATCCCTCATTGGAAAAGGTATCGGTCTGTTATGGGCACCGGCCTCCTCTGTATTCAATATAATCGGTGTAGTGGTGGTCATTGTCTGGATCTGTATGGCCCTTTATGGATCTATCGAGGGTTGGAAAAAAGTGACAGTTGAAAATGTTACTGTAAGTTCTCCAAAAATACCGGAGGCATTCAACGGTTATAAGATCGTTCAACTATCTGATTTCCATATCGGCACTTATGCCGATTCACCGGAGACAGTCACCCGGATTGTAAATGAGGTCAATTCTCTGAATCCTGACCTCATTGTCTTCACAGGCGATCTTGTAAACAGTTCCTCTGAGGAAATTACACAGTTCAAAAATATATTAAGTGAACTGAAAGCCCGTGATGGTGTCTTATCTGTGCTCGGCAATCATGACTATTGCCTCTATCGTGACTATAAAGCTCCTGATACTCCGGAAAAGGAACTGGCAAAAGTTGTCAATACTGAAGATGAAATCGGCTGGAGACTCTTACGTAATAATTCATATATAATAAAAAGAGGTAACGACAGCATAGCTATCGTAGGAGTGGATAATGCCGGAAGTCGTATGTTTCCCGACAAATCAGATCTCCCTAAAGCTATCAGAAATCTCTCATCTGACAGTTTCAAGATATTGCTTTCTCACGATCCCTCTCATTGGCGTAGAGAAGTGCTACCTACTACAGACATAGATCTTACTCTATCCGGCCATACTCATGCCATGCAGTTCAAACTCGGAAATTGGTCACCATCAAAATGGACTTATCCTGAATGGGGAGGCATGTATGAGGACGGTATGCAGAAGTTATATGTAAGTACAGGTATTGGTGAGAACATTGCTTTCCGGTTCGGAGCCTGGCCACAGATTGCGCTACTGACTCTACATGAAGAAGCAGATTAAGGCAGAATTTGTGATATAAACACTGATATATTTGGCGATTGTAAACCTTTTTGCTATATTTGCCGATAAATCAATCCGTTATGTCAATTAAGGATATAATTGAAAGAGTCCAATCCAATAAATTGGGGGATTTCCTAATTAACTTAACTCTGGTAACCATTTTTACTTTATCTTTATCATGGTTATTGGATTATGATCCTTATTCACTGTTCGAAGTCTCTACCGACTACAACAGTGGTGACTATTATGACCGTCTTTATCACGATAACACCACCCTCCCGATTGACCGGGATATTGTCATAGTGGCTTCCGACCGTATTCCAAATGACAGTCTTCCTGACGTGCTCCGCC
>CAZPHL010000079.1:1199-5477 GCA_964586465.1 uncultured Sangeribacter sp. | reverse complement strand
GTCATAGTGGCTTCCGACCGTATTCCAAATGACAGTCTTCCTGACGTGCTCCGCCAAATAGCTCGTTACGGAGCTAAAGCTATAGGATTCGATCTTATTTTCAAGAATGAAAGTAGCCTCAGTGACGAGTTGATTGATGTTATCGATTCTCTTCCACAGATAATTATGCCTGTCGAACTGATCTATGACGATGCTTCAACCGGCCTAACACGCGGCGAACCTTCTCTTTTGGATGAGTATCTTGATAATCCTAAAGAGGCTACGGTCACTTTTCCTCTAAGACCTACGATGTCTTTTCAGCGTGACATGTATCTGAAAGTGCCGGTCGGCGATAATGATACTATTGAATCTTTCCCGCTAAGACTGGCTAAAATGAAGAATCCTGATATAAAACTTGGTAAAACCGGTGAAATGGAAGCTATCAATTTTAATGTCAGCGACTTTGAAATAATAGGTTATGAGGAGTTTATTGACCCTGACTTAACCTCAGTAATAGCATCTTTAATCAACGGTAACATCGTGCTGATAGGTGACGTGGCTAATAAATATGATGTTCATCCCACACCGGTAGATGAAAATATGCCGGGTATACTGGTTCATGCCGCCTCTATCTCAACCCTGCTCAACAATCGTCCTATAAGGCCCCTTGGAAGAATATGGAATCTGATTTTCATAATTATTTGCGTGGCTATAGTAACGGCAGCCGACAGTTACTACTCCGATAAGGATGATTTCAGGAAAGGTCTCGGTTTTCTTGTAATAAAGGGTGTAATGCTTGCAATTATGCTCATAGGTGGCTATCTGCTCTATGTACATTGCGGCATACGTAGTGACTTCACTTACAGCATAACCCTCTTCATGTTCAGCATGATGATAGCCGATCTGTGGTTCGGTCTGCGTAATTATCTCGCAGAAAGGAAAACGATGAAATCCGACAAAAGTAATTGATTTAACTCTCTATATTTAATTATCTCTAACTTTAATTTTTATGAATACAATCCTAAAAAACCTTTGGCTCGCCATTTTACTGTCGGTAGCGACAATAGCATCCGCACAAAAAAGTGAATATATCGTTAAGGATATCAAGGGCTCCATCGAATATAAACTTAAGGCTACTGACGAATGGCAACAGGTGAAAAGACTGACACCGCTTTCCAAGTCAGCTATCATGAAGTTTGCAGATGGATCTGAAATGACAGTCTATTCCACTACAAATCCTCAACCTCTTCGAATAACCGCCACCGGAGAGAAGAGACTGCGTGCTCTTATCACAGAAGCAGAAACAAAAGCAGCCAAAAGCCGTGGCAATGAATTGGCTCATATATTAAAGGGACATGGAGAGCAATCCAAGACCTTGCGTTCCGGCACAAGTTATAGAGGTCAGGAAGATGATGCCAATTTATTATCACTTTATAATGCCTTGATTTCCCCTGATTCATCCGGCAATGCTCCCATCACACTGAATCTTATAAAGGATGACGAGGGTAACTACAATATTGAGCTTACCAATAACAATGACACTGATATGGCCACAGCTGTAATTATCAATATAGCCGACACATATAGTGCTTTGAATATTTCTGATGATCCCAATAATCCGGGACTCCTCATACTCCCTGCCGGTATGAAGTTAATTGTGCCTGAATGTTCTGTTATTGACATTGACGGTATGAAAGCTTTCGCCGTGGCTTCCTTCGAAGAGTTTTCTCCTCAGACTCTCTGTGTATTACTCAACAGCCGTAAAGTGGGAAATAACAACGGCTCCGATAACGGAGCCGTTGCTGTAGAGGGTGCGGTACTTTAAACATCCTTATTCGCATATCGTTAATCCATGATGACAAAGGCATCGACAATCATAGGATCGGAACCTGAAATATCATTGCCATCCGAATTCTTGAAAGTCTCTTTGCTCACCTCATCCCTTGCCGCATAAAACGCTGTACGCTTATCCTTTCCTTCGGTCAGGTGACGGTAGAAGGCACTCATCATGGCAGCCGTGGCCTGATCGTTTACTTTCCAGAGACTCATCACAAGGGTGTTGGCTCCCGCAAGTTTGAAACCTCGCTGAAGACCCATGACGCCTTCGGAGGTAGCTCGCCCTGTGCCCGTCTCGCAGGCCGACATGACAACCAAATCCGCATTCGACAAATCCATCAGTGCTATCTCACGAGAGGTAAGCAGACCATTGTCAAGTCCATCTTCTCCCCTTATACCTGCAAGATACTGATTGGCTCCTGAGAAAACCAATCCTGACTGATCCATGGCCTCATCCATCTTTACCGATTCGGAGCGTAGCGCTGAAGCATTTTTCGGCGGACAATAGTAACCATGAGTCGCCACATGCACTATGGAATGATTAGCACCCGAAAGGGCTTTGAAACTCTCTTCAATCCCTTCCGCCCCGGTTATAAGCAGACAATCCTTTGATGTATTTGAGAATATCGTAGCAATATCGCTTACTTCTGTCTCAGTGCCGGGAAGATGATTCCATAGTCCGGAAGGAAGCGGCCCTCTCATGCCTGTTTCTGCTATCTCTTCACGGATCTCCGCCATTTCATCCACACCCAGATTATAGTCAAGGCCACCGAACAACACCGGTGTAGCCATCACAGGAGAGTTGGCAGCCGGACGATTACGTGTAGTCGATACCCTTACCATCTTATACTGATTATTCATTACGCTTTGTCCGGCCGGAAGATATTCGAGCGGCACACCGTTCCATCTGCCTGCAGGTGCGAAATATACTGTACCTCCCTCTTTCAGAAACTTCTCTTTTTCAAGAGGTTGCCAGATGGAGCCATAAAGCAGACGTCGCTGTGTCGGATTGGATGACGCCACTTCACCTGAACGGTATTTTATCGGGAATACACGAGGATTTTTATTTGATGCCACGACAACCATTCTCTCCCTAAGCTCACCTGCTCCTGAAAGATTATCGGTAAAGGTATAAAATTCTACGGCTGCATCTTTCTTCGAGAGACCCGACTTGACATTCTTCCAGGTAGTAGACATGAATGAACCCGGATTGGAGGAAGCAACCGCACGTTGAAGCGACCGCTCTATATCACCAGCCTCTTTTCTCAGGGCAGCCGCTGCCACGAATTCACCGTTTTGCTCCAGACGCACATACTCCCGACGCTTTGCATTAAGCTCTTCAAGACTTGCCGTCAAAGCCGGATCTCCCATAGCCTTTACACTCGGAGCAAGTGAACGGGAAAATGAGAGAAGAACTGATTTGCTGAGTAATGTGGCATCATAAACCAACCCGGCTGTATCTTTATTCTCGCTGTCAAAATCTGCAAAATTATATATATCGTTGACAAGTTCCGACATGGCGGCCATATAGTCAGCCCGTTGGCTTTCGTCCATGGTAGTGAAGTCCGTTCTGATCTTATCACGCATATAATCTAACTCCGAAGCGTATAACTGACGGGCGAGTTTAATCGACTTGTTAGCTAAAGATACAACATTGATATATGCTTCTTCCGAGGCAGTATATTTTTCTTTTCCTGCCAAGACCTTAAGATCTTTACCTACTGTGGGTTTAGTTAGTTTCTGTGACTCCTCAACCTTAATCTTACAATCAACCATTGCAGCAAGGGCCAACTTACTGTTGATGCGGCGAAGCCAGGGATTTACCCCCTCCTTTTCATCACCCCATATTCGGGTTGCAAGAAGATGACAACCGTTGAGATGGTATAACACACC
Source organism: uncultured Sangeribacter sp. (assembly GCA_964586465.1). Lineage (GTDB taxonomy): Bacteria > Bacteroidota > Bacteroidia > Bacteroidales > Muribaculaceae > Lepagella. Next base: position 1,769 of record CAZPHL010000079.1, on the reverse strand, counting down.
TTGCTTGGTGTAGCTGTTGCTGACAGATTTATCCTTAGCCAATGCATTCCTGCGTAATATGTCGCCAAGTGTGATAAGGTACTCCAGTTCAGCGACAGAACCATCAGGATAAGCCTTCTGAATGATATCACGTGCTCTGAATATATTGTCAAAAGCCTTTGCGTGATTACTGAGACGGGATTGACAATCGGCCATTACAACCAGCATCTCCGCCTTAACGTCAGGTTGCAGAAATGATTCTATAGGAGAATCTGCTCCGACAAATAAATCTAACATCTGCACACATTCCGACAGGAGCCCCAAATCCGGAAATTTCTTAAGCAGATCCAGCTGAAGCCTGTTGAAGGTAGGTTCTGCATAATTAAAGTTATCATCTGACACAGCAAGGTTATAGGCCTCTTGGAAATTTCGGACTGCACCGGCATGATCGCCCATTCGCATCTTACTTCTGCCTGAAACCAATTTGGCATTAACACGTCCGGTAGTAGATCCTTTAGAATCTTTTGCCACCAGCTGCTCAAGCTTATCGCTCACATTGAGCATATATTCCAAATCGTAAGACTGATAGGC
>CAZPHL010000079.1:0-1099 GCA_964586465.1 uncultured Sangeribacter sp. | reverse complement strand
GCTCAAGCTTATCGCTCACATTGAGCATATATTCCAAATCGTAAGACTGATAGGCACAATCTGACATCGCCATCAGTATATCGAATTGAAGCGAAGGCAAAGGCTGTGACGGATCTTCGGCAATTCTGAGCGCCTCGGCATAGGCATCGCCGGCCTTAATGAAATCACCGGCCTCAGTAGCCACACGACCCAATTCAAGATAAGCATGGGCCATATCTGATCCTTTGCATCCTGATGATTTCAGGGTTGCCACCGCCTTCTCCGTCAGCCGCAATTGTTCCAAAAGATTCTGTTTGTGTTCCAGACGAAACTTCTTGAATGTAGCTGAACCTTTATCAAATCCGTTAACTATATGTGTGTAATCACCGGTATTGACACCAGTGAGCACTTCTGTTGCAGCACCAAGAAGATTATTGGTCTTGGATAAGATAAAGTTGGTGAAACCAAAAAAGTTTTTATCGGTAGGTGGCGGCTGAAGTTCGATCACCTTTTCAAAGGTTTCAGCCGATACCCTGAAGGTCATAATGACCATAAGAAATATAGGGAGAATATACCGTTTCATAGTTAGAATATAAAGATATGAAGAATTAAAGTATTTCTTAGCGAATTTAACGAATTTTCAGCTAATTAGCAAATTTCAAGTCAACATTCCATCAATATAACTCTTGTTATGTATCTGCATAATTATTGCATCCAAATCTTTTTTCTCTTAAATATGTATCAATTTAATACTAAACGGTATGATTATGAAAAAATGTAAATTTTGTCCTATTAAAAAACCTTAAAAATGCTATTATTTCATATTGACTTCACATATCTTTGCTCTTTGAAATTTATCATCCCGACAACTAACCTTATATTATCATTAATTTATGGGGCTATCTGAATTATTCTCAATTAAAATTCTCAAATGTATATCTTACATTTTAATCTTGTCAGGAGGTTTGTCGCTATCAGCCGGAACTGTTCAGCCTCCACACGCCGTTGGACCTGTTCCGACAGCCAACCAGCTTAATTGGCAAGATATGGAAATGTACGCATTCATCCATTATTCTCTCAATACCTATACGGATCAAGAATGGGGATATGGAAACGAAAG
>CAZPHL010000078.1:0-11463 GCA_964586465.1 uncultured Sangeribacter sp. | reverse complement strand
GGGATAACTTTACCTACAGCCTTAGCAGCACCTGTAGAAGAGGGGATGATGTTGGCAGAAGCAGCACGGCCACCACGCCAGTCCTTCATAGAGGGACCGTCAACAGTCTTCTGAGTAGCTGTAGTAGAGTGAACGGTAGTCATAAGACCCTCTTTGATGCCGAACTTATCGTTGAGCACTTTTGCGAGAGGAGCAAGACAGTTGGTGGTGCAAGAAGCGTTAGAAACGAACTGCTGACCAGCATAAGTGTCGGCGTTAACACCTACTACGAACATAGGAGTAGCGTCCTTAGAAGGAGCAGACATAACAACATACTTAGCACCGGCCTCGATGTGAGCCTTAGCTTTCTCCTCAGTAAGGAAGAGACCGGTAGACTCAACCACGTATTCAGCACCTACAGCGCCCCAACCGATTTCAGCAGGGTTCTTGCAAGCAGTAACACGGATCTCTTTGCCGTTGACGATGAGAAGGCTCTTGTCCATATCGTAGTCAACAGTGCCGTCGAAACGACCGTGCATTGTGTCATACTTAAGCATGTAAGCCATGTAGTCAACAGGGAGAAGGTCGTTGATTGCTACAACCTCGATATCGTCTCTCTTAGTAGAGGCACGGAACACGAAACGTCCGATACGGCCAAAGCCGTTAATACCAATTTTTGTCATTGTTAGAATTTTGTTTTAGGTTGGTAGTATTTAATATACTAAATAATTATTATTTCAATTGGGATATACGGATAGAATCGGGAAATCTTCTCTGCCCGATGCTCCGCACTTAGAGGAGCAATGCAAAATTAATAAAAAATTTTCGTATTGCAATCGTTAGTGAACGTTTTTTAACGCTAATGTGTTTTTAGATGATAAAAAGGAGTAATTTTACACTTTTTTTCAGTAGTTTTGCACATTCAATTATTTTTAATAACGATATCCACATATTAAACGTATCAGAAATGGGTAAATTTTTAGCTGATTTCAAGGAATTCGCCCTCAAGGGTAATGTTATCGACATGGCCGTCGGTGTGATCGTCGGCGGGGCATTCGGCAAGATCGTGTCTTCTTTGGTGAACGACATCCTCATGCCGGTGATCTCTCTTTGCACAGGTGGTACAGGCTACCAGAATCTCAAGTATGTCATTAAGAAAGGTGTGCCTGCCGGTGAAGACGGTGTCGCCGCCGTAGAGGAAGTGGCCATCAATTACGGTACGTTCATCATGAACATCGTAGACTTCTTCATAATCGCCTTCTCTATTTTCGTGGCTCTCCGTATAGCTATGAAGCTCAAACGCAAAGAGGCTGAGGCTCCTGCTCCCGCTCCCGAGCCGGAACCAACCAAAGAGGAAGTGCTCCTTACTCAGATCCGCGACATCCTCAAAGAGCAGCAGAAGTAATCATTTTCTCATGAGTAATCATAAAAGCGTCTCCCGCATACGGAGACGCTTTTTCTGTCACTATAGGGCTTATGGAGCACCGCGAAATAAATATTCTGTCATAAGTGATAACAAAGAGTTCAATTTGAGGCGCCTTAATGAAGAAAATCACTTTGAAATGGTTAAGGTTTGGAATAAAATAACTAACTTTGAGAGATAATACTTCTAACGGTGCACATTCACTAACTAACAATTGCGGCAAAGCCGCCATAACACCATGAACTCTTTAATCAAAACTTTTCTTGGCGCGTTTGCGCTATGCGGGTTGCTGCCTGCCTCGGCAGCCCCGAAGCAACCGGCGAAAGAGGCGGGTGAAGTCAGGGCCATTATAGACAAGGTCAACACCCATTGGCAAAACACTCACAAACCTGAAGCTACCCCTTTCTGGCATGTGGCCGCCTACCATACCGGAAATATGGAGGCATACAAACTCACCGGTAATGAGAATTACCGTGACTATTCTCTTGCCTGGGCCGACCATAACCAATGGAAAGGAGCCAAAGGCAACGACCGCTCAAAATGGAGATATGACTACGGCGAGACCGACGACCATGTGTTGTTCGGTGATTGGCAAATCTGTTTCCAGACCTACGCCGACCTTTATAACGAGCTCCCTGACGATTATAAGATCAGACGGGCCCGCGAGGTGATGGAATATGAGATGTCTACTCCTCAGAATGATTATTGGTGGTGGGCCGATGGCCTTTATATGGTGATGCCTGTGATGACCAAACTTTATAACATCACAGGCGACAAGCGTTATCTTGACAAGCTGTATGAATATATCACTGTAAGCGACAGCATCATGCTTGATCCGGAGACCGGCCTCTATTTCCGCGACGGTAAGTATGTATATCCCAATCATAAGAGCACTAACGGTAAGAAAGATTTCTGGGCTCGTGGCGACGGATGGGTGCTCGCGGGTCTTGCAAAAGTGCTCGCCGATCTGCCTAAGGAGTATAAACACAGGGAATTTTTTGAGAATAAATATAAGAAGCTTGCCGATGCGGTAGTGGCCAGTCAACAACCCGAGGGCTATTGGACACGCTCTATGCTTGACCCGGAACATGCCCCCGGTCCGGAGACAAGCGGCACAGCGTTCTTCACCTACGGCTTGCTGTGGGGTATAAACAACGGTTATCTGACTGATCCGAAATATCTTGATGCGGCTCTTAAAGGCTGGAATTATCTGCGGGACACCGCTCTGCAGAAGGATGGCAGCGTAGGTTACGTTCAGCCTATCGGGGAAAAGGCTATCCCCGGTCAGGTGGTTGATGCGAAGTCCACTTCCGATTTCGGTGTCGGGGCATTCCTTTTAGCAGCATGCGAGTATGTGCGTTTTCTTGAGAAAGAGAATAATCCCGACCGTGCCTACTGGACTGATCTGGCCTACAAAATAGCATATCCGGTGCTCAGCAATATGGCGGAAGGAAAACTTCAGGAGAATATGCTTGTGGAAGTGAGTCCCAACTGGGATGGCCGCGACAAGAAAGTGACCTACATGGAGACTTTCGGCAGACTTATGGCAGGCATCGCACCGTGGCTCGCTCTTCCCGACGACGGTACGGAAGAGGGCAAGAAGCGTGCCGAACTCAGAGAAATGGCCCTCAAGGCTTACGCTAACGCCGTTGACCCGGACAGTCCCGACTATCTCGCATGGCGTGGTCATGGCCAAAGCCTTGTGGATGCGGCCTACGTTGCTGAAAGTTTCATACGTGCCTACGATACGCTTTGGGAACCTCTTGACCGGAAGACAAAAGACCGTTATATCGAGGAGTTCACCCAATTGCGCCGTGTGGATCCCCCTTACACCAACTGGCTCCTTTTTTCTTCCACAATCGAGAGCTTCTTGGCAAAAGCGGGTGCTGAACATGATGAATACCGCATCAACTCCGCTATCCGCAAGACAGAGGAATGGTATACGGGTGACGGATGGTATGCCGACGGACCGGAATTTGCTTTCGATTATTACAGCAGCTACGTGTTCCATCCTATGTATCTGGAGACTTTGCAAAATATGAAGGATGCGAATAAGTATACCCGCATACATTATCCGAATTATTATGACAGAGCCCTCAAGCGTACACAGAAATATGCTTTGGTGCTTGAGCGACTGATTTCGCCGGAAGGCACATTCCCGGTATTCGGGCGTTCAATCCCTTACCGTATGGCCACTATGCAGCCCCTGGCCCTCATGGCATGGTATGACAAGCTCCCCGCAGGGGTGACACCGGGGCAGGCACGTGCGGCGTTGACGGCAGTAATGCACAAGATGTTTGACGGGAAAGAGAATTTCAATGACGGCGGTTTCCTTACCATAGGCTTTTCAGGACGTCAGCCGAATGTAGCCGACTGGTACACCAACAACGGTTCGCTCTACATGACCTCACTTGCATTCATGCCCTTGGGCCTTCCGGCCACTCATCCGTTCTGGAGCGACGCTGCCAAACCCTGGACCTCACAAAAGGCATGGGGTGGCAAGCCCTTTCCGAAAGACCATCACTGGAGCGACGGCGATAAGAAATTCAAAGATTTATTCTAACTCAAAATAATAATGGAGAATATTTTTTCACTTGAGGGCAAGGTAGCTCTCGTGACCGGAGCGGCTTATGGAATTGGCCTCGCCATAGCCAAGGCTTTTGCCAAGGCCGGCGCTAAGATTGTATTCAACTGTTCACGCCGGGAGACAGTTGACCGTGGTCTTGCGGCCTATAAAGAGCTTGGCATAGATGCCAAGGGATATCTTTGCGACGTTACCGATGAAGAGGCCGTAAAGGCAATGGTGGCCGATATTGAGGAGACGGTCGGCACCATAGATATTCTGGTGAATAATGCCGGCATCATCAAGCGTATTCCTATGGAAGAGATGGCTGCCGAGGAGTTCCGCCGAGTGATTGATGTAGATTTGGTAGGACCCTTTATCTGTGCCAAGGCGGTGATTCCGGGTATGATTAAGAAGGGAGCCGGCAAGATTATCAACATTTGCTCCATGATGAGTGAGCTCGGGCGCGAGACTGTGTCGGCCTACGCCTCCGCAAAAGGTGGTCTCAAGATGCTTACCCGTAATATCTGTTCAGAATATGGCGAACATAATATCCAGTGTAACGGTATCGGCCCCGGCTACATCGCAACTGAACAGACTGCCCCGCTACGTGAGATACAGCCCGACGGAAGCCGTCATCCTTTCGACCGTTTCATCATCTCGAAAACTCCGGCCGCCCGTTGGGGTACGCCTGAAGATCTTGAAGGGCCGGCGATATTCCTTGCTTCCAAGGCCAGTGATTTCGTCAACGGACACATATTATATGTTGACGGCGGCATATTGGCTTATATCGGCAAACAACCCTGATAAACCGGAGCATAGAGAGATGCGAAAGATAACCATACTGATGCTCGCGGCTGTCGGGACAGCTATGGCAGAAACGGTGGAGATCACCGTTAAGAATCCTGCCTCTTTCCCGCGCGAGAATGAGATTGTGGAAGTTGACGAGACGGCGGTCAAGAGCCGTCTCGTCACTCCCTCTTTTGTACTGACTGATCCGGAAGGACGGGAAGTGGCGTGGCAGGTGACCCACGACGGGAAAATTATCTTTCCGGTGAATGTGGCTGCCAACAGTGAGGCCACTTATAAGGCTGTGGCAGGACAGGCATCCCCTGTAGAACCCAAAGTCTATGGGCGCCTTTTCAAGGAGAGGGCTGACGATATGACCTGGGAGAATGAACATGCCGCCTACCGTGCATACGGCCCGGCTTTGCAACGCTCCGGAGAACGTGGTTTCGGCTATGATGTCTGGACCAAGTCGGTGGCCGAACCGGTGATAGAGAAAAGATATTATCTCAACAACTATAAAGGAATCTCCTTCCATAAAGATAACGGCGACGGCATGGACCCTTATACGGTTGGTCCGACTCTCGGAGGAGGCACGGCGGCCCTCTTGGAGGGAGAGGAGATTATGTATCCCTGGTGCTTCAGTGATTATGAGATTCTTGACAACGGTCCGTTGCGTTTCTGCGTGAGACTTGAATATCCTGCCATGACAGCCGAGAAGGGTATTCCGGCCAAAGAGACACGTGTGATAACCCTTGATGCCGGCGACTGGCTAAATCGTACGGAAGTGACATGGGATGGTCTTAAGGCTCCCGGTGAGGTTGTTGCCGGACAGGTGGTGCACCGCCAGAACCCCGAGGGATACGTGTTGGACACTGATAATGGTGTGGCCGGCTATGCCGATCTTACGGATAATGCTGAAGCCGGCAACGGCACCATCTATGTAGGCACTGTGGCGGTCTCACCGGCTACTCCGGTCTATCTGCCCCTTAAGGAGGCTGCCGGAGATGCCATAGGGCATGTCGTGCTCAAGGGAACTGTAGACGACAATACACCTTTTATCTATTACTGGGGCTCCGGATGGAGCAAAGGGGGTATGGAGAATATGGATCAATGGCTTGATACCTTGCGCCAAAAACGCCGGACCATATTGCAACCGTTGGAAACAACCGTCACTTATAAACCCGAATAGACATGGAACAGGTATTTAAATATATCATAGGGCTCGGCGCTGCCGTAATGATGCCTGTGATCTTTACGATTCTTGGGTTATGTATCGGCATCCGGTTCAGTGATGCTCTTAAATCAGGTCTGAAAGTGGGTGTGGGTTTCGTAGGTCTTTCAATTGTGACGGCTTTGCTCACTTCAGCATTAGGGCCTGCTCTTAACACCGTGGTTGATCTCTATGATCTTCAGTTGAAAGTGTTTGATATGGGTTGGCCGGCAGCGGCTGCAGTAGCCTATAACACGGCGGTCGGTGCGTTTATTATTCCTGTATGTTTAGGAGTGAATCTGCTGATGCTCTTTACCAAGACTACCCGTACAGTCAACATTGATCTGTGGAACTACTGGCACTTCGCTTTTATCGGTGCGATAGTATATTTTGCCGCCGATTCGCTGGCGTGGGGTTTCTTCGCTGCCATAATATGTTACATAATCACCTTGGTGATAGCTGATATGACGGCACGCAAATTCCAGGGTTTCTATAAAGATATGGATGGCATCTCGATACCCCAGCCGTTCTGTGCCGGTTTCGTGCCCTACGCTATAGGCATAAACTGGCTTCTTGACAAGATTCCCGGCATGAACCGGCTCGAGATAGATGCAGAGGGTATGAAAAAACGTTTCGGACTTCTCGGAGAGCCCCTGTTCCTCGGTATTGTAGTGGGAGTAGGCATCGGTTGTCTCACCTGTAACTCTTGGAAAGAGATCGTAGACAAAATTCCCTATATTCTCGGTCTTGGTATAAAGATGGGAGCCGTGATGGAATTGATTCCCCGTGTCACTGTATTGTTTATAGAGGGTCTGAAACCTATTTCAGATGCCACACGACAACTCATAGCCCGTAAGTTCAAAGGTGCCGACGGTCTTAACATCGGCATGAGCCCGGCTCTGGTGATCGGTCATCCTACCACATTGGTTGTGTCGATTCTGCTGATTCCTGTGACACTCCTTCTTGCCGTAATTCTTCCCGGCAACCAGTTTCTGCCACTGGCATCACTTGCAGGAATGTTCTATCTCTTCCCGCTTGTATTGCCTTACACCAAAGGAAATGTAGTCAAGACCTTTATCGTAGGTCTTGTGACTCTTACCATAGGCTTGTATCTTGTGACATCACTTGCCCCCGCTTTCGATCTCGCCGCACAGGATGTATATGCCGCTACGGGTGATGCCGCTGTAGCCATACCGGCCGGATTTGAGGGTGGCAGTCTTGATTTCGCTTCGAGTCCGTTGGCTTGGATAATCTTCAAGTGCAGTTATTCCTGGAAGTGGATTGGAGCCGGAGCGCTTGTGGCGGTTACTTTAGTCATGGCCATCTGGAACCGTATTCTGATAATAAAGAATCAGAAAGCCATGATAGCCGCCAATTCCGACACTCTTCAGCGCACCGAATAAAGCTACTGAAGATATGCCGTGAGAGAAGATTATAAATGTAAAATTGAAGATTCAGATTAAAATATAATACAATGAAAAAAATATTAGCAGCTATGGTTATGGCAGCTTGTGCATTAGGCATGGGCGCCGAGACCAACTATCAGATTTTGCGGGCATGTCATCCCGATGATGTCAAGCATTACGACACCGACCAGCTCAGGTCGCATTTCCTTATGACAAAAGTTATGGAGCCGGATGTCATAAATCTGACCTACACACTCTATGACCGTCTTATATATGGAGGAGTCATCCCGGTGAACAAAACCGTAGAACTTGAGACAATCGATCCTCTGAAAGCCGAATATTTCCTTCAACGTAGGGAACTTGGTGTAATCAATACCGGTGAAGGAGTAGGCATTGTTAATGTCGACGGTAAGGATTATGAGTTGAATTTCAAAGATGCGCTTTACGTAGGTCAGGGAAATAAGAAGGTTACATTCCGCAGTAAAGATCCGAAGAACCCTGCCAAACTGTATATCAATTCCACACCTGCCCATAAGCATTACAAGACTCAGCTTGTCACTATCGACGGAAGAAAAGGGTCGATAAAAGCCAACAGTATGCATGCAGGCTCACTTGCCGAGAGTAACGACCGTGTAATCAATCAGCTTATCGTGAATAATGTGCTTGAAGAGGGTCCCTGTGAGCTTCAGATGGGTCTGACGGAGCTTCAGACAGGCAGTGTATGGAACACGATGCCGGCTCATACACACGACCGCCGTGTGGAAGCTTATTACTATTTCAATGTGCCCGAAGGCAACCGTATCTGCCATATCATGGGAGAGCCTCAGGAAAACCGTCTTATCTGGATGGATTCTGAACAGGCGGTCATATCTCCCGAATGGAGTGTGCATTGCGCTTGTGGCACAAGCAACTACATGTTTATCTGGGGCATGGGCGGCGAGAACCTTGACTATGGCGACATGGATAAGGTAGCGGTGCCCGACATGCGTTGAAAGCCGTGCAAATCATAAGTGATCGGGTATCAATTCAAATTTAAATTATGACACCATATTAATTATAACATCATAATCAAGTAAGAATAAGAAATGGAGCTTACCGCCGGCGGTAAGCTCCATTTCTTATCTTACTGATATGAATTGAGATACTTACTTTTATATAAATTGAGATTCCTGTTTATCTCAATTTAATCTCAATTCTTTTCCGAATTTAATCTCAATCAGTATTCTTTCCAAGGTGTGATACCGATTTCCTCGATAGGCTTATTGGTGAAGGCTTTCACGTATGCCACGGCGAGACGGGCGTTCGTGAGCAAGGGGATGTTGTGGTCGATAGCCCAGCGACGGATACGGTAGCCGTTGGTAAGCTCGCGTTTGGTATGGTTTTTCGGAATATTGATCACTAAGTCAACCTTATGACTTGCAATGAGATCAAGCACGTTTTCACCCTCCTCGTCAGGCCAGCTCACAGGTATAGCCTCTATACCATTATTATTGAGGAATGCAGCGGTACCTGCTGTAGCATAAATCTTATAGCCGGCCTCGGCAAGAAGACGGCAGGCCTCAAGCATATCAACTTTACCACGCACATCGCCGGAGCTTACGAGCACACCTTTCTCAGGCACATGATGGCCAACGGAAATCATCGCGTTCAGAAGAGCCTCGTCGAAGTCTTTGCCAAGGCAACCTACCTCACCTGTGGACGACATATCCACACCGAGCACAGGATCGGCCTTATGCAGACGTGCGAATGAGAATTGAGAAGCCTTGACTCCGATATAGTCGATGTCAAACGTAGAGGTGTCGACTTTCTCAACTTTTTCTCCAAGCATAATTCTTGTAGCCGTGTTTATGAAGTTCTTTTTGAGCACCTTGCTGACGAAGGGGAAAGAACGTGATGCACGGAGATTACACTCGATTACTTTCACATAATTATCCTTAGCGAGGAACTGGATATTGAAAGGTCCGGAGATATTGAGCTCCTTTGCAATCTGTGCGCTGATTCGTTTGATGCGGCGGGCAGTTGCCATATATATCTTCTGGGCGGGGAATACGAGGGTCGCGTCACCGGAGTGTACACCGGCGAACTCAACGTGTTCGGAGATGGCATACTCGACAATCTCGCCGTTGCGTGCCACTGCGTCAAACTCAATCTCCTTGGCGTTCTGGAGGAACTCAGACACAACCACGGGATATTCCTTCGACACTTTGGCCGCCTCGTTGAGGAAGCGGTGAAGCTGCTCATAATCGTAACATACGTTCATAGCCGCACCTGAAAGTACGTAGCTGGGACGCACGAGAACCGGGAACCCAACTTCATCTATGAAGCTGTCGATCTCATCGGTGGTGGTCATCTCTTTCCAGCGGGGCTGGTCGATGCCAAGCTGGTCGAGCATAGCCGAGAACTTATGGCGGTTTTCTGCACGGTCAATAGATATAGGAGAGGTGCCGAGAATAGGCACGTGCTGGCGATAGAGCTTCATCGCAAGGTTATTGGGTATCTGACCGCCTACACTGACAATCACGCCACGCGGAGTCTCAAGGTCGAGAATGTCCATGACACGCTCGAAACTGAGCTCATCGAAGTAGAGACGGTCACACATGTCATAGTCGGTGGAGACAGTCTCGGGATTATAATTGATCATGATTGACTTGTAGCCGGACTGACGGCAGGTGTTGGCAGCATTCACCGAACACCAGTCGAACTCCACGGAGCTACCGATACGGTAAGCACCAGAACCGAGCACCACGATATTGTTGCCTGCGTTCATATCATAGCGTATGGAGTTCTCATCGGCTCCGTAGGTTACATAAAGATAGTTGGTAAGCTCAGGATATTCAGAAGCCACCGTATTGATGCGACGCACTTTGGGGAGGACATCGAGTTGCTTACGGTGGTCGCGTACTCGGAGCATGGCGCTCTCCATGTTGCCTTTCGGGTTTTCAACAAAGCGGGCAATCTGGAAATCGGAGAAACCGAGACGCTTGGCCTCTTTCAAGACATCCTTCGGGAGGTCTTCAATTTTATCATAGCTTTCAAGCACACCTTTATAGCGCACGATATTGGCGAGACGCTCGATAAACCATTTGTCGATCTTGGTGAGCTGCTCGATACGTTCTACCGAGTATCCCTCCTCAAGGGCCTGTGCAATTGCGAAGATACGCATATCGGTAGGGTGGGAGAGCACTTTATCAAGGTCGTCGAAACGCAGATCATTGTTGCCAACGAATCCGTGCATTCCTTGTCCGATCATGCGCAGACCTTTCTGGATGATCTCCTCAAAAGATTTTCCGATGGACATGATTTCGCCGACAGATTTCATTGAACTGCCGATCTCGCGGTCAACACCGATGAACTTTGAGAGGTCCCAGCGTGGAATCTTCACAATCATATAGTCGACCGAAGGAGCCACGTATGCAGAATTGGGCGTACCCATCTCTCCGATTTCATCAAGAGTGTAACCGAGAGCGAGTTTGGCGGCTACGAAAGCAAGGGGATAACCTGAAGCTTTTGATGCAAGAGCTGAAGAGCGGCTGAGACGTGCGTTGATTTCGATGATTCGATAATCATTTGTCTCCGCATTGAAAGCATACTGGATATTACATTCACCCACGATGCCTATGTGACGCACAACTTTAGTGGCGATCTCTTCAAGCATTTTTATCTGTTCGGGAGAAAGAGAGACGATAGGAGCGACCACGATAGATTCACCGGTGTGTATTCCAAGGGGATCGAAATTCTCCATAGGTACCACGGTGAAGCAATGGTCGTTGGCATCACGTATCACCTCAAATTCGATTTCTTTCCAACCTTTGAGACTTTCCTCCACGAGAATCTGCTTGGAATAAGCGAGAGCGCTCTCACAATGACGGAGGAATTCCTCGTCGTTGGTGCAGATGCCGGAACCGAGCCCACCCAGAGCGTATCCGGAACGCACCATTACGGGATAGCCTATGCGATGAGCCACCTCCAAGGCATCTTCGAGAGTCTCCACAGCCTGCGAGACCGGGGTTTTGACATCGATTTCGTTGAGCTTCTTTACAAAAAGGTCTCGGTCTTCAGTGATCATGATGGCTTCCACTGAAGTGCCGAGAAC
>CAZPHL010000077.1:1328-11518 GCA_964586465.1 uncultured Sangeribacter sp. | reverse complement strand
GAATAAAAAAAATATGTTATGTTTGTGACTTGAAAAACCTTGAGAAAAAAGATTTATCTCTCATTGAATTAATAACCTTAAAAGTCATTGAAAGTCATGAAAATCGGAATTCCAAAGGAGATAAAGAACAACGAGAACCGGGTAGGCGCGACCCCGGCAGGAGTAAAAGAACTTGTAGCCCACGGGCATGAGGTGTATGTGCAGCACACCGCCGGAGAGGGTTCGGGCTTCAGCGATGAGGCATATAAAGAGGCCGGAGCTACGATACTCCCCACCATAGAAGATGTATATGCCATGGGTGAAATGATAATCAAGGTGAAAGAGCCGATTGAGCCTGAGTATCCTTTGGTGCGCAAGGGTCAGGTATTGTTCACCTACTTCCATTTTGCGTCAGATCTCGCCCTTACTGAAGCTATGATAAAATCGGGAGCTGTCTGTATAGCATACGAGACAGTACGCGACCGTCAGGGTACGCTCCCGTTGCTTATACCTATGTCGGAAGTGGCGGGTAGAATGTCAATCCAGGAGGGCGCCCGTTTCCTTGAGAAGCCTCAGGGTGGCAGAGGTGTGCTTTTAGGTGGTGTCCCGGGAGTCAAGCCGGCCAAAGTGCTTGTTCTCGGAGCGGGAGTGGTAGGCAGGAACGCCGCCCTTATGGCTGCCGGCTTGGGAGCGGATGTAACCATTATGGATATTTCATTGCCGGTGCTCAGACATTGTGCCGACACTATGCCTAAAAACGTAAAGACTGTATACAGTTCAAGACATAATATAGAGGAGGAACTTCCCACGACTGACCTTGTAGTAGGATCTGTTCTGATTCCGGGAGCAAAGGCCCCGCATCTTGTGACACGTGATATGATTAAGCTTATGCGTCCGGGTTCTGTAATGGTTGATGTCGCCATAGATCAGGGCGGCTGTTTCGAGACCTCACATCCCACTACACATTCCAATCCTATCTATGAAGTTGACGGAGTGATACAATACGCTGTGGCAAACATACCCGGAGCTGTGCCTTACACTTCCACACTTGCGCTGACCAATGCTACGCTGCCTTATGCTTTGCGTCTGGCCGATCTGGGTTGGCAAGAAGCATGCCGCAGAGATCCCGGTCTTGCAGACGGTGTGAATATAGTCGACGGTAAGGTTACATTCAAAGGTGTAGCCGAGGCGTTTGACATGCAATACGTGCCCTTGCAACTTTCCTGAACCGAATTAAAGTATAAGGCGGATAATTCAAAATAGAAATAGATTAAAAGTAGGAATAAATTTAAATAGCAATCCCAGAAAATCATTGATTCGGGGATTGCTATTGTTTTACAACCGGCAAGTCGGTAAGTGTAGAATGAGTTGAGTGAAGAAATACGTTATCAATCTTCATTAATAATGTAAACGATATTTTATCGAAACGAATTATCAGATTTTTTAAAATGGGGATTAATTTTTAAATTTGTGGCAGATAATTTCGCACGGATAAAATGAAATTCAGAACAGAATTTGTGGCGGAGAAGGCTCCGTTCAGTATAGATCCTTCCTTTCCTACTGTGTTATTAGGTTCATGCTTCGCCGATAATATTACGAAGCGCATGTGTTCATGTCTGTGGGAAGCGGAGAATCCGCTCGGCACTTTGTATAATCCTTTATCAATTGCTACGGCTTTGAAAGTGGCATTGGATATGGCAGACAGTGATAAGGATAGAGTCAGTCAACAATTTGAGGAGAGTCTGTTTGAGAGCAACGGCTTATGGCGGTCATGGCTTTTTGACTCAAAACTTGCTGCGGAAACATCGGAGGATGTGCGTGAGGCATTTATTGTCCGGAGCGTAAGACTTCATTCTTTATTATATAAGGCTCAGACTGTTTTTATTACTTTCGGTACATCATGGTGCTATTATCTCTTATCGGCCGGTAAAGAGTCTTTTCATTCGGAAAGTGAAGTTACGCCTGGAGTAGAGAGGGGAGAAGAGTATTTAGTTGCCAATTGTCACAAGCAACCGTCGGCATTGTTTGTCAGACGTCGACTGGAAATCGAGGAGGTGACTGACTGTTGGGATAAGATGCTTTTGAAGTTGAGCGAGCGCTATCCGCAATTGAAAGTGGTGTTTACGGTCAGTCCTGTCCGTCATCTTAAGGATGGTTTCGCCGGGAACACCCGGTCTAAGGCTGTCTTACTTCTTGCCGTAGAGCAATTGTGTGAAAAGCATGAGAATTGTTATTACTTCCCGGCCTACGAGATTGTTAATGATGATCTGCGTGATTACCGTTTCTATGCTTCCGACCTCGTGCATCCTTCAGAGGAAGCCATAGAATATATCTGGGAAATATTTAAAGCCACCTTTATAAATGAGAAAGGTATCCAACGTCTTAAGGAGGGTGAGGCAATAAGAAAAGGTCTTGACCACCGACCGTTGCCTAATGCTACCCGACACCCCTCACCAGCATCCATAGAAAAAGAACGAGCCCGCATAGCGGCTCTTGAAGAGAGAAAAAGACGCTTTTTTTAGTGTCCGGGTGAAATTTTTGATAATACCGTGCGACTAACTATACAGATAAATCAAAGAAGCCTCGATGACTTCAGTAAAAGATAAAGAATCTGTAATAAGATTAGTGATGAAAAAAGAACTCCCCTTCACACCGGTAGCAGTTATGGCCGAGGAGATACCGATGTCGGTAGAGGATCGGATAGTAGGCCGGTTGTCAGAAATCAGCATCTGTGTCGGATGGTGGTTGCGTGAAGTGTGGCTCAGCATGATGATGGCTTTCGGAGAGGTGGATTCACGAGAAACCTCTCTGCAGCAACAGTTTGAGCATCTCATAACCACACATAGCAGTTTGATCTCACGGATATGTTTTTCATACGCAGAAAACGGTGACGACTATCAGGATCTCCGTCAGGATGTATTGATAAATATATGGAAAGGACTTGCTAATTTCCGTGGTGCCTCTTCATCGCTGACCTGGATATATCGGGTAGTGCTCAATACGTGCGTATCTACTCTGAGAAAGCGTAGCAGTCGTCCGGCCACAGAAAGTCTTGACCTTATGGCACTTGATATTCCTGCAACCGGAGATGAGGAGGGATTGAGAGAAAGATTCGAGTTTCTTCACAGATTGATCTCCGAACTCTCACCCGTTGACAAGGCCATAGTGACCATGTGGCTTGACGAGCGCAGTTACGACGAGATAGCGGAGGTGGTGGGTTTGAGTCGTAATAATATCGGTCTCAGGCTTCATCGAATAAAAGAACGGTGGCGTAAACAATCAAAAGTTCTATGATATGACACAGGAAGATATAAAAAAGACATGGCAGGAAGCGGCAACACGTTTCTATGCCCCGACCCCGGATGATTTTGAGATGATGTACAGGAGAAAAAAGGAGACAGCCTTGGAGCGTCTTGCAAAAAAATATCAGCGTTTTTCACGGTTAGGATTGTTACTTGGCATAATGTCGTGTTTCTATCTGTTGCCGAATAGCGTTTTCCCACGAGAAATAACTGTCTGGATAGCAGTATTTTTTATATTTTATTTTTCCCTCTGTTCAGTGATGGATTATTGGCTCTACAAGGGAGTGAGCGGAATTAACTGCTACACCATGTCAGTGAAGGAAGTTGCGGAAAAAGCCCTGTATTATAAAAAGAAACACCTTCAGTTTATAGCCACCTTGCTTCCGTTGGCGTTGTTTTATATTGCGTTGTTGGTTTACGCTTCAGATGGCAACATCTATTTCATGGGAGGTATTGCCGCGGGAGCAATAGTGGGGGCAGCCGTAGGTTACAGGCAATATCTCGACTTTATGGCACAGTATAAAGATCTGTGTGAATAAGAGCGAAAATGTCGTTGGTTAATTTATTATCAAAATTTTTGATTAAATTTGCACTTCCATGAAACATCGAACTTACACGCTCGAATTAACCAACGACAATTTCACTCATGAACGTAAAGAAAACTCAGGGGCCCGGTTTATTGCCGGGGGTCGGGATATTTATCAGAGCCCTTTTCATTGCCGCGGCAGCTATGCCGGCTTTAGATGCCACCACTCTTTGTACAAATGCGGCAGGATATAATACGGGTATTGAGACACCCGATAAATTGGTTTTAGCTACATGCCGTCCTGACAAGGGGGAGAGATTATTTCATTCCGAGGCAGTTGAAAAAAAGATTGCCGAGGTGAAACGGCAGCTTACCAATCAGAAATTGGCGTGGATGTTCGAGAACTGTTTTCCGAATACTATCGATACCACAGTGCATTTCCGAAAAGGGGAGGATGGTAAAAACGATACATTCGTCTACACCGGCGACATACATGCGATGTGGCTCAGAGATTCGGGAGCCCAGGTTTGGCCCTACGTTCAGCTTGCCAATGAAGATGAGGCGCTTAAGGAAATGCTCGAGGGTGTGATCAGGCGTCAGCTGAAAAGCATACTCCTTGATCCTTATGCCAATGCATTCAATGACGGCCCAACAGGGGGTGAATGGATGAACGACATGACCGACATGATTCCCGAGGTGCATGAACGCAAATGGGAGATCGATTCGTTATGTTATCCGATACGGCTTGCCTACGAATATTGGAAGGTGACAGGCGACAGCTCTATATTCGATGAGGAATGGCTTGCCGCCATAGATCTGATACTCGCTACTTTCAGAGAGCAGCAGCGCTATGACGGTGTGGGTAAATATAAGTTCCAGCGCGAGACTGAGCGTGCATTCGATACCCTGAGTAACGACGGTCTGGGTGCACCTGTCAAACCGTGCGGCTTGATTGTATCGAGTTTCCGTCCTTCCGATGATGCCACCACATTGCAATTTCTTGTGCCGTCAAACTTCTTTGCCGTTTCAGCATTACGTAAGGCGGGAGAGATTCTCGATAGTGTCAATGGCGATAAAACGAAAGCGGATTCGTGTAAGGCTTTAGCCGATGAGGTCGAGAGAGCTTTGCAGCAGTATGCCGTGTATAATCATCCTGTTTATGGAGATATCTATGCATTCGAGGTCGACGGCTTCGGCAATCATCTGCTTATGGACGATGCCAACGCACCGAGTCTTCTGTCGCTGCCCTATCTGTGTGACGTAGATATCAATGATCCCATCTATCAGAACACACGTCGTTTCGTATGGAGTGAACATAATCCCTATTTCTTCCGGGGTAGTGCCGGAGAGGGAATAGGCGGTCCCCATGTAGGTTACGATATGATATGGCCTATGAGTATAATGATGAAAGCGTTCACAAGTAAGGATGATGCAGAGACAGCGGAGTGTATAAAGATGCTGTTGGCTACCGATGCCGGAACGGGCTTTATCCATGAGTCATTCCACAAGGATGATGCCACCAACTTTACACGTCCCTGGTTTGCATGGCAGAACACACTTTTCGGCGAACTGATAGTGAAGTTGGTCGAGGAGGGTAAGCTCGACTTGTTGAATGAGATATGAGGGATGGAAATTGTCGGAATGTAATATCAGAAGAAACTAAATATCAGATGAAAAAAGAATTCAGATTAATGTTGGTGATGCTGCTGATCGCGGGGAGCGTCACATTCGGGTGTAAGGCAGAGACTGCGGAGTTCAACGTGGCCACCTACAATCTCAGGCAATTGAACAGCGATGACACTGCGGAGGGGAACGGTTGGGAACGCCGTTGTCCGGTGCTTGCGGGTCTCATACGATTTCATGAGTTTGATATATTCGGCACGCAGGAGGGTTTCAAGAGTCAGCTTGAGGATCTTAAGGCCATGTTGCCCGGATATGACTATACCGGGGTAGCCCGCGAAGATGGAAAAGAAGAGGGAGAACATTCCGCTATTTTCTACGATACCGATAAGTTTGAGTTGCTTGATCACGGTGATTTCTGGTTGTCCGAGACACCTGACCGTCCCGGTTTGGGTTGGGATGCTGCCTGTATACGTATATGTTCATGGGGTAAATTCCGTCATAAGCCTACCGGGAAAGAGTTTCAGTTCTACAATCTTCATCTTGACCATGTGGGAGAGAAGGCGCGTGTGGAGAGTGTGCTTCTTGTTCAGAAGAAGATGAAAGAGATAGGTATGGATATGCCGACCTTCCTGACAGGTGATTTCAACGTAGATCAGACCCATGACATGTATGGTGTGCTCTCCGCGTCAGATTTCCTTTCCGATTCTTACAAAACCGCAAAGTTCGTGTATGCCCTCAACGGCACATTCAATGATTACGAGACAGACGGGTTCACGGAAAGCCGGATCGACCATATATTTGTGACCGATGATATAGAGGTTGAGAAATATGGCGTTCTCACCGACACTTACCGCACTTCACCCGAGGAGGATAAGAAATATGATCTGAAGAACTTCCCTAAAGAGGTAAGACTTGACGCTTACCATGTAAGGGTGCCCTCAGATCATTATCCTGTGAAGATAAAAGCTAAGATAAAATAATCCGGCTTTATCTGCTCCTGTCAGGTTTATCTGCTCCAGGGAGCCCAGCGGCGCCAGTTGACTTGTTCAAACATAGGGGCACGGGTGACATTTGTGTCGGCCGTGTCGTCATCAAGCAGGAAACGCTTTATAAAAGCTTCCACTTCCGGGTACTGGCTTTCCGGCAGTTGACAGTGAGGATGTCCTCCTTCGATAGAATAACCCATACGGTCGGCTATGCCGAAAGTGAGCCATACCTCACGAGCGGCATTTGCGGAAACATATCCCGATTCATCGGCAAGCCATTCATAATCGGTGTTACCTAAGATGAGGAGCGCCCGAGGGGCGATCAGGGCCGTAAGTTGGTGATGATCGATGGGTAGACGACTTACGGCCTCATCAGAGAAAAGCTTCATGCTCTCCAGGAACCAGGCATAATTGGTGTTGCCTACTCTTTCGACATTTCCGAGAGTTTCCGACACTCTCCAAGCGTTAACGCCTCCTCCTCCCGGTTCCTGGGCGATAGTGAGGGCGATACGTTCATCCATAGCTCCGGCAAAGAGAGCCATCTTACCTGCGAAAGAGCAACCGGTTACGGCTATGTGCCGCAGATCGATACGGGCCTCCTGCGCAACTTTCTCCAGACCATCGATCAGTCGGCTGATGCCCCAGGGCCAAGCTGAGTATGCGCCCATTTCCGTGCGGTCGGGATAAAGGCGGTTGATCGGTTCCTCGCCGCGCTTTTGAGTATGGCTCATCACTTCCGGGAAATTGAAAGCCATCGCGGCTATTCCATTGTCGAGGAACAATTCCGCCGGGAGAGAACCTGTAGGGAACCCTACTCCTATTACAACAGGAAATGGTCCGTCACCCGTTTTGGGATAAACTATCGGAGAGTGTAAGGTGAGTGTTTCTCCTCCGGCATGTACCGTGACAGAGAGAGTGTCGTTGGCGAAAGTGACGTCGATACTGTCTTTAACCACGGCAGGTTTCTCCCCCAGTTCATAATGCCAGAGTTGCTGGAGTATTTCCGAACGGTGTTGTTCCCAGTCATTGAAATCAGTGGTGCGACGGCTTTTGTCGGCGAGCATAAAAGGATCAGGGAGCGTCTCCGACACGGTCAGTTCACCGAAAGCAGGGAAAGACAGTTTTGGAAATTCAGACGCCGTATTCTCTTTGTCGTAGACACGGGGAATGTCAGGAGATGATGAGGAGTCAGCCACTGCAGTCGGGGATAGTAGTGTCAATCCAAGGAACGAGGTGGCCATACAGAACTTGAAAAAAGATTTCATGGTGCAAATGAATTTAATATAGGGAATTAAGATAAAAAAGACTATTGAGAATTCAGAAAAGAAACCATTGAAAGGTTGGATAAAACAAAATTACACATAATAATTCATAAAACAAAATAATACAAACCGATCATGAATATCAGGACAAGACTCACATTGCTATTATGTTCGGCAGTCGCAGTCGGGGTAACAGTGTCGGCTTGTGTGTCGGCATCGGCTAAGGAGGATAAATCACCCTCCTCGTATGTCAGTACACTTGTGGGCACACAGTCGAAACATTCCTTATCTACCGGCAACACCTATCCGGCAGTAGCCTTACCATGGGGTATGAATTTCTGGACACCACAAACCGGAGAAATGGGTGACGGATGGGCTTACACTTATGATGCTGACAAGATTCGCGGCATCAAGCAGACCCATCAGCCGAGTCCCTGGATCAATGACTATGCACAATTTGCAATAATGCCCGTCACAGGTAAGGTGGTATTTGACGAGGATGCCCGTGCGAGCTGGTTCTCCCATAAGGCAGAGGAGGCACGTCCGTATTATTACAAGGTTTATCTTGCCGATCACGATGTAGTTGCCGAAGTGACACCAACCGAGCGTGCGGCCGCATTCAGGTTTACCTTTCCCGAGAGCGACCTCTCGACAGTGGTGATAGATCCTTTTGACGATGGTTCGTCAGTGACAGTGATTCCTTCCGAGAATAAAATTGTAGGTTACACTACCAAGAACGATGGAGGAGTGCCGGATAATTTCAAGAATTATTTCGAGATTGTCTTTGACACACCGTTTACCTATTATGCTACAGTGGCCGACGGAGAGATTTCAGAGGGTAAGACAGAGAGTGCGGCAAACCATGCCGGAGCAATTGTAGGTTTCAAGACTAAGAAAGGTCAGGTTGTCAATGCCAAAGTAGCCTCATCCTTCATCAGTCCCGAGCAAGCTTCGCTGAATATGAAAGAACTTGGTGACGGTGATTTCGAACGTATCAAATCGGAGGGTAAAGCCCGTTGGGATGATGTGTTAGGCAGAGTAGAGATTGAAGATGATGATATTGACCGTCTGCGCACATTCTATTCATGTCTTTACCGCTCGGTGTTGTTCCCAAGGAGTTTCTATGAAATTGATGCTGACGGAAATATCATGCACTACAGTCCTTACAACGGAGAAGTACTTCCGGGTTACATGTTTACCGACACCGGTTTCTGGGATACATTCCGCGCGCTTTTCCCGATGCTTAATCTTCTTTATCCCTCAGAGAATGAGAAGATGCAGGAAGGTTTGGCCAACGCTTACCGTGAGAGCGGATTTCTGCCGGAGTGGGCAAGTCCGGGCCACAGGAACTGTATGGTAGGCAACAATTCCGCTTCAGTCGTGGCAGATGCATGGCTCAAAGGAGTGAAAGTGTCCGACAAAGATATGGAGGTGCTTTGGGAGGCGGTGGTTAACGGGGCTGACACGGTGCATCCAACGGTAGCTTCCACCGGTCGTCTTGGTCATGAGTATTACAACACACTGGGTTACGTGCCTTACGACGTAGATATAAAAGAGAATGCCGCGCGCACTCTCGAATATGCCTACGATGACTGGTGCATCTACGAGTTGGGTAAGAAATTGGGTAAACCTGAAGAGGAGATAGCTCCCTTTAAGAAGAGAGCCATGAACTATAAGAACCTCTTTGATCCCGAAACCAAGCTTATGAGAGGAAAAAATAAGAATGGTGAATTCCAGACACCATTTAATCCTTTGAAATGGGGTGATGCTTTCACTGAGGGTAACTCATGGCATTACACATGGTCGGTATTTCATGATCCTCAGGGTCTTATAGATCTTATGGGAGGTGAAAAGGTGTTTACCGCTATGCTTGATTCTGTCTTTACCGTTCCGCCGATCTTCGATGAGAGCTACTATGGCTCCGTAATTCATGAGATCAGAGAGATGCAGATAATGAATATGGGTAACTATGCTCACGGTAATCAACCGATCCAGCATTTCATCTATCTATATAATTATGCCGATGAGCCCTGGAAGGCACAGTATTGGGTAAGAGAAGTAATGGATCGGATGTATAATGCACATCCCGATGGTTATTGTGGAGATGAGGACAACGGACAGACATCAGCCTGGTATGTCTTTTCAGCTTTAGGATTCTATCCGGTGTGTCCCGGCAGCGGAGAGTATGTGCTTGGAGCGCCTTTGTTCAAGAATGTGAAACTGCATCTCGAGAACGGTAATACTGTCACCATAAGTGCACCCGCCAACAGTGACACGAACCGCTACATCAGTAAAATGACAGTTGACGGCAAGAACCACGACAAGAATTATTTAGAGCATGAAAAGTTGATGTCAGGAGCGAAGATAGAATACGATATGGAGGCTACGCCCAATACAGATCGAGGTATCGGTATCGCCGCCCGTCCGTACTCTTTCACCAACGAAAAATAACTTCATAATCCTACATAAATACAATTCTCTTTTCCGGTAAAATTAGAGTTCGTCGACTATT
>CAZPHL010000077.1:0-1228 GCA_964586465.1 uncultured Sangeribacter sp. | reverse complement strand
GATAATATTGAAGAAAATGCCTTAGAGCAGATTAAAGAACTGCTTTCGATTGATGCGTTTTCTGACAAGAGGATACGGATAATGCCCGATGTTCATGCCGGAGCCGGGTGCGTCATAGGATTCACAGGTGATCTTGGTGACAAGGTTATACCCAACATTGTAGGTGTTGACATTGGTTGTGGTATGCGAGTACTCAATCTCGGCCACATTGATGAAATTGACTACCATGCTTTTCATGAGCATATCCTCGGGAACGTGCCCTCCGGGAAAATTGTGCGTAAAGAGAGTTTCGGCTTTAAACCATTGGTAGGTGAGGAAGTGGACATTTACCGTAAGGCCAAAGAACTCGTGACAGATCTGTACTGTTATCGTGATTTGAAAGACTCAGGACGTATACACAAGGCAATCGGATCGCTTGGGGGTGGTAATCACTTTATCGAGCTTGACAAAGACGACGAGGGGAACATATATCTTGTCATTCACACGGGATCACGCAATCTTGGTAAACAGGTAGCCGATATCTATCAGGCAAAAGCGGTCAAACATCTTACTGAAGGAGCCGACGAACTTGAGGAGACAATCCGACGTACAATTGAGGAATATAAAGCTGCCGGACGTAGAACGGAATTGCAGAATGTGATCAAAAAGATGCGAAAAGAATATAGGGATGCGAAACCTTCGCTTCCGGAGGGATTATGCTATGTGGAGGGGCAGACACGCGAACAATATCTTCATGACATGCGTCTTTGTCAACGTTGGGCCGTGCTCAATCGTAAACTTATAGCTATGTTGCTTATGCGCTTCTTTCCCGGTGTTGAGGTAAAAGAGGAGTTCGAGTCAGTCCACAATTACATCAGTGATGACAACATAATCCGCAAAGGTTCGATCTCCGCTGCGTCAGGCGAACGTTGCATTATTCCCCTGAATATGCGGGATGGATCGTTGTTATGCACCGGTAAAGGTAATCCTGACTGGAACAGTTCAGCGCCTCACGGTGCGGGACGAGTTTTAAGTCGGAGTCAAGCATACGAAAAAATAACGATGGATGATTTTAAAGAATCAATGAAAGGCATTTACTCCGAATCGGTAAACGAATTCACAAGAGATGAATCTCCGATGGTCTACAAGCCTGCGGAAGAGATTATCGACAATATCGGGGATACGGTCACCATTGACGCCGTCATTCGGCCTGTCTTCAATTTCAAAGCATCGTAAACTCAATTTGGAT
>CAZPHL010000076.1:0-11608 GCA_964586465.1 uncultured Sangeribacter sp. | reverse complement strand
GGTTGAAGATTGCCGTTATAGCGGGTATTACCGTCTGAAAGGAACCAGCGGGCATTGTTATATAGCCATCTGTTGGTGATCTCTTCTTCCGTGAAGATGTCGTAAGGAGCCGGCATATCATAATGGCTCTGAGCATTGGCTGCAATATTGAAAAGATAATGGAGCAGACTCGAAGCATTTAAGGAATCTTTCGCAAACTGCTCGTCATTGACAATCACCTTAAGGAAATCGTAGGAATCGGGATGATTCCTGTGAAACTCTTTCAAGACATCTTTGGTGTAATTGTTGTAAGCTTTAAAATAAGCGGTATCAATTCCTTCGAGAGCTTCTTCTGCAATATAAACCATATCTTTAGCCGAAGCATCAGAGGTGATTCTAAGATTTGGATTGGCAGCTTTCAGCTCCTGGAGTTCATTGTCCATTGAAAGGATGCATCGGATCACGACACTTGAACGGGCATCGATGCGGGCAGAGTCGGCAAAGATTTCCGGGAAATTGACCAACATACGTTTAGCTATTCCCCGATGTTGATCGGCACCCACCTGTGTCAGTTCACCGTCGCGTCCTTGCGCGTCATTCCGGATCTTCCTCAATTGATCGAGAAGTTGTTGGCCTCTCGGGGTAAGTTTACCGTTACGTTCAGCCGGAAGAAGCAGTTCCACAGGTTTATTGTAGGCATTCTTACCGATATGCCATCTGGATCCGTGGCGTCCGTAGTGTTCCATGTGGAAGGGCACATAACCCGCAGGGGAGGGTGTAAGTTCCGGAAGAGGATTGGCCGGATAGGGATAGGCGTAATAATTACTTGCCATTTTCCTGATATCCTCAGTAGGGGTGACCGCTAAGGCCGGAATCGCCAAAGCAAAGAGTGAGGAGAGAATAAAATTACGTATTTTCATGGTTGTTTTGTTGTTTTGGAAACAAATTTATAAAACTCCTTTGAAATATGCAAATTATACAGTGCTGTCAAATTGCTAAGAAAAGTATGTATGTGGCTTGAAAACAGAGGTATTTAAGATATAAAAAATAAGGAGATGGGGGCTTAACCATCTCCTTATGTAATAATTCATAATAAACCGTCTAACAATATCTGTTATTTAACGTATCTGTTATTTAACGTCTATGCGGATTTTTCCATCCTCACCAACCTTGACACCGACTTCCTGACCCGGAGTAAGTTTCACTGTTTTGGTAGCGTAGGTGTTGTGGAGATATCCGGGAGCTTCGCCTGTGCCGCCTTCAACGGGATGAATGGCTTTGAAGGTGTCATAGCCCTTTACAGGTTCTACCTTGTAACCGGCAGCAGCATGTGCTCCTTCCTCAAATTCAATAAGAGGCTGGTTGGTGCCCATTACGTCACCGGCCTCTACAAGAACGTTCTTGACAGTTCCGGCCACGTCTGATCCGAGGTCATTTTCCATTTTCATAGCCTCATAAATCAAAACGGTATCGCCAACCTTAACGGTATCACCGGGTTTCACCTTAACTTCAAGGATTGTTCCGCCCATAGGAGCACGAAGGGCCGGTCCGTCAACCTTCACATTGGTTTTTGCCGCAATTTTGGCCTGTTTAGCTTCGTGCTCACCCTTGCGTTTGTTGGTAAGATAGATTTTAGCAACCGCGGGAAGGAGTTCGAGAAGAAGCGCTTCCTCCTCATTGGCAGCGAGCTGAACATTGCCTAAATCAGCGAGAACGGGATTATCCTGTTTCTTATAAGCAGTAACATCGTATGGTTTTTCCTCGGCATTACCTGTGATCTGCTCACGGAATTTCGGATCTACAGGCACAGGAGTAGTGCCGTATTCACCTTTAACGAGAGAGATGAACTGATTGCTCTTGGTGGTATAATCGGGTTTGCCGTTACGACGGTCGAGGGCCAGAGATACGGCCTGTGAGCCAACGATCTGACTTGTAGGAGTAACAAGTGGCACCAGACCTGCATCGCGACGCACTTTAGGGATAAGGGCCATTGCCTCCTCGAGCACATCTTCCGCCTTAAGGGCACGGAGATTTGCCACCATGTTGGAGTACATACCTCCCGGCACTTCAGCGTTCTTGACAATTTCATTAGGTTTCGGGAAACCGAAATAAGCCTCAATCTTATGACAAGCGTCCAGAAGTTCATCTTCTTTGTCGGCTTTAGCGGCTTCGATGGCACGGTCAAACTCGGCATCAATCTCTTTAGGCATGACGGCAAAAGCCTCGTCGAAATCTTTCTGCCAGTTGTCTTTATTGAGGTCAAAAGCAGCCAACGCTTTGCGCGCCTCCTTAAGCTCGTGACGTATTTTGGCTACGGCTTCCATATTAGCCTCAAGTTCGATACCAAGTTTCTTACAGAAAATGTCGATGAGCTCGATAGCTGGAGCAGCCGAACCTCCGCCAAACCACCAGATATTGGTGTCGACGATATCAACGCCCTGAATTATAGCAGTAAGCACAGAAGCAAGACCGTAGCCCGGAGTGCAGTGAGTATGGAAATCTACAGGCACTTTGAGAGCAGCCTTGAGTTTGGGCATGAGATGGAATATACGTGAGGGATTAACGAGGCCTGCCATATCCTTGAGAGTAATCATCTTGGCCCCGAGTTTCTCCATCTCCACAGCCAAGTTCACGAAATATTCATCTGTGAAAATCTTTTCGGCTTCGGGAGTGCCTTTCGGGTCAATGGTGTAGCAAACGGCAGTGTCGGCTATAGCGAGGTTGCCGTTGAGACCATTGAACTCATTGATCATCTTGATTGAACTCTTGATATTGTTGAGGTCGTTGAGGGCGTCGAAAATACGCATCACGTTCAGACCGTTTTCAATGGCTTTCTTATAGAAACCCTCGAGCACCGAGTCAGGATAAGGGACATATCCGAACAGGTTTCTGCCACGTGACAAGGCCGAGAGAAGGGAAATGCCCTTCATGGCTTTAGAGCAGGCACGGAGACGGTCCCAGGGGCTTTCACCGAGGTAGCGCATTACGGAGTCAGGCACAGCACCGCCCCAAACTTCCATTATATAAAACTTAGCGTCGCGGTAGAGAGGGAGAAGCTTATCGATGTTCTCCTGTTTCATACGCGTCGCAAACAATGACTGCTGGCCGTCGCGCAGCGTCAAGTCTCTGATTTGAAGTTTCTTTGCCATGTTGTAATTCGTATATTTCTCTGACATAGATATATTGGGAGTCAAAGTTACTGAATTATTCCTTAATACGGAAATTTTTCCGCAAAAAAACGTAGATGGATAATTTTTCGTCAGGAATAGTTAAATTTGCATTTAAATTATAATGAAACAGGGAAATGTGGGTTGCTTTAGCACTGCTCTCAGCACTGTGTCTGGGAGTATATGATATTTTTAAGAAACTGTCTGTCAGAGGTAATGATGTGCTGATGGTATTGATGTTGAATACTGTTTTCGGTGCGTTGTATATGTCTCCTTTCCTGATAGCCGGGATGTGGGCGGGAAATTTCGGCTTTGGTAATACATTTACAGGCCATCTGCTGATATTGTTGAAATCGTTTATAGTGTTAGGCTCATGGATTTTAGGCTATTTCGCCATAAAGCATCTTCCACTGACAGTGCAAGGACCGATCAATGCTTCAAGGCCCGTGATAGTGCTGGTGGGAGCGCTCCTGATTTTCGGAGAGAGACTTAATTGGATTCAATGGGTCGGCATAATGTTAGGCTTCGCCTCCCTTTTCTTTATCTCGCGTATCGGCGCCAAGGAGGGTTTTTCGCTAAAACATTCAAAATGGATATGGATGTCGATCGGTGCCACGGTGCTCGGTGCCATAAGCGCGTTGTATGACAAATACCTCCTGCGCAGTTACTCCCCGATTGAAGTGCAGGGGTGGTATTCACTTTATCAATGTATAATAATGGTGACGGTGATATCCATAATCCGAAGTTTAAGAAGCCGTCCGGGTACTCATGAAATGACCGATGATAAGAAGTCCGAGACAAAATTTGAATGGCGTTGGACAATACCTTGCATTGCCTTATTCCTGACAATAGCTGACATGGCTTACTTTTATTCCTTATCCATACCCGGCTCAATGGTGGCGGTAGTGTCAATGATAAGGCGAGGAAGTGTGATAGTAAGTTTTGTTTATGGTGTGGTGGCTTTACATGAAAAGAATATAAAGCCGAAACTGATCGATTTAGGAGTACTCCTTCTGAGTCTGGCACTTCTTGTGATAGGTTCACAGGTTTGACTTATGGTTTAGAATTATATGATTAGATTATCATTTATCCGGTGAATAATTATGAAAAGAATCGGTATATTGAGCGATACACACGGTTGTTGGGACGAGAGATTTGCAGAATATTTTAAGGATTGTGATGAAGTGTGGCACGCCGGTGATATCGGAGATTATGCCATAGTAGAACGCCTGCAGGAGTGTGTTCCGGTGGTAAGGGCTGTCAGCGGCAATATAGATCACGGTATGGTGAAGCGGAAATGTCCGGAAATCGATATCTTCAGGATGGAAGGAATCAATGTGTTGCTCACCCATATCGGAGGGTATCCCGGACGTTGGGCTAAGGGGATGAAAAAATTGTTGAAGGATGAAGAAATCGGGCTTATGGTTGACGGACATTCTCATATCCTTAAAATAATATACGATAAAGAACTTAATCTACTGCACATTAATCCGGGAGCGGCAGGAAAAGCAGGGTGGCATAAGGTCAGAACACTTGTAAAACTCACGCTTGACAACGGGGATATGCGCGACTGTGAGGTTATAGAACTCAACAGTTGAAATTCAAAAATCTTTCAGAGTATGTTGGTCTTAAACCTTTGTCAAGTCAGAGTTGTTGAATAGATAACAAAAATTCAATATAACTACAGTAGAACTATGAAAAAGACTATACTCTTACTTTTTGCCTTCATTGCGGCTCTTACAGGCTCGGCACAGGTGCAGCTTCCCTATCAGGAGATCAGTTATAACGTGCATTATCATTGGGGCCTGATAGATATAATGATAGCCCATGGAAAAGTGACACTTTCAGCAGAGGGTAACCGATTCAACGGAACGCTTGACGGCAACAGTATTCCCTGGGATGGCCGAGTGTTTTGTGTGAGTGACACTCTTCAGGCTACCATGACTCCCGGTTCACCTCTGAGCCAAGAGACTGTAACTTATGAAAACGGATGGTATATGAAGCCGAAAACCTCCGTATTCAGGAGTGGTAACTTCAATCCGGTTGATCCTGCAAATTATAAGAATATCAAAGGCCAGGGCACACTGAATGCCGATGGTGAGACCATGGAGGCAGTTACGGTCACAGCCGATATGTTAGGCATGTTCTATTATTTCCATGAGATAGATTTCGAAAGCATGTCTCCCGGTCAGCAAATCACTATCCCAATCGCTGTAGAAGGAGGCATGGATCAGAGTGTAGTGGTGACCTATAACGGCAAGTCGAGCTATAATGCTTCAGGAGTGACTTATCCCACCTATTCCACTTCGTTCGAGTATAGCTATAAAGGTAGTATGAGCGGGTATCCCGTTAAAGCTGAAGTGGCCGTATCAAGTCGCATCCCGGTACTTCTCAGCGCCAGTCTGCCGATAGGTAAAGTAGAGATGATATATGATGCAGAATGACTTCAGAGCAACTGTCGAAAGCTAAGATCAACTGTCGACAGTCAGCGAAATATATATTCCACGTTGTCTTGCAGCGATGTATAGGCAACGTGGATTTTTTTATTTGAGTTCTTATTTGTATCTTTGTAGCTGAATACAATCGGCTTCTTCTTTAATTTTCAGCTACTGACAAATGAAACGATATATCTCAACCTGGATATTACTCCTTACTTTTTTGTCGGCGCTTGCTGTTCCCGCAACGCCCGGTATAATAACAGTGACCCAGCCTGACGGCACAACAGTGAATGTCAGCCTTGCGGGAGATGAAACACATCATTATTATCTTTCAGAAGACGGGTATCTTCTTTTGAAAAAAGAGGGTTTCTTCTATTACGCAGATGCAGACGATGAGGGAAACCTTATAGGCTCATCGTTCCTGCTATCAGCCAAAGATATGACACCGTCAGTCAAGGCATATCTCTCGACACTTGACAGAGAAGCTATACCTGAAAAAATGAAGATAGCCAAAGAGAGACTTTCAAGAGCAAAGAAGGAGTCTCTGACCACTACACGCGCAGGCAGTCCGGGACTGTTTCCCTTCGCCACTTATCCCGCTATAGGAGAACAGCGAGCCCTGGTGATTCTTGTGGAATTTCCGGATCAACCCATGATCCTTGATAATGCTCATGAATATTTCAACTCCCTCTTAAATGAGCCGGGATTTTCCGAATGGGGTGCTACAGGGTCTGCAAAAGATTACTTCCTTCACTGTTCCTCAGGTCAATTTTCACCCGATTTCGATGTCTACGGGCCTGTTATGCTTCCGCTATATATGGGATATTACGGTGGCAACGATTCAGATGGCAATGACCGTCATCCGGCACAGATGGTTGTTGATGCGTGCAAAGCTATCGATGATGAGGTTGATTTCACCCGCTACGATTGTGACGGTGACGGGATCATAGACAACGTGTTTGTGTTCTATGCGGGTGAGGGTGAGGCAGCCGGTGGATCGGAAGACACTATATGGCCACACTCATGGTATGTGACATCCGGGATCGCACAAGCCAAGAAATTTGACGGCATGCTTCTTGACCGCTATGCGTGCTCCTGCGAATGGGTGGTAAGCAATCATGACGGACGTCCCGACGGTGTAGGAACTTTTATCCACGAGTTCTCCCACGTATTGGGTTTGCCCGACCTTTATGCTACTGATCAATCGAATTGCTTTACTCCCGGGAGATGGTCAGTGCTTGACATAGGCTCATACAATAATAACAGTTGCACTCCACCGGCCTATTCCGCTTTTGAACGTTATGCCCTCGGATGGTTGACTCCACTTGAATTGAACAAGACAATGAGCGTGACTCTCGAACCTATCTCAAGCAATCAGGCCGGAATATTTTACACAACTGATACTGAGGGTAATATAAATAAAGATGAGTATTTCATTATTGAGAACCGTCAGAAGACGGGTTGGGATACTTATATACCGGGCCATGGAATGCTCGTGTGGCATGTAGATTATAATGATGACACATGGTTTAATAATGAGGTTAACAATGACGACAGACATCAGCATGTAGATCTGGTGGAGGCCGACGGCATATTATCAAATAATAAAGACCGTAAGAACGATGCATTCCCCGGTGGAAAGAACATCACCGATTTCACAGATTTGACGAGACCCTCCTCCAAATCATGGGCCGGCGTGCCCAGCGGTGTGGCCATCACCGATATTGTCGAGAAGGATGGACTCATCACTTTTAAATTCAATTATTCAGCGTCGGCTCCTGTAATTGCAGCCGAGACGTTCGGTTGGAAAGTAGTCGGTTCCGAGGTTGACATGAACGGTCTCCCTCCTATGGCACCGGTATCGGTATATGATCTGACAGGAAAATTAATATCAATCACCGGAGCGGATGCGGATGGAAAAACCAAGGTCATTATAAATGCACCGGGAATTTATGTAGTAAAGGTAGGAGATAAGGCTGTCAAAGTTATAATTTGATGTAAATCCGTTTCCTGTAAAGAAGATAAGCGATAGCGTAATTCATCATAACAAAGGTCAGGGCGTATAAGAGAGAGGTCAATTTGGGATATGGAATCAGAAGACTGACACCTTCGTAAATGAGGTCGCTGATGCCGAGATTGCCGAAAATGATAGCCATTAATTCGCTTGAGATATAAAGTATCAAGGCATTGACTCCAAAACATCGGAAGAATGTTATCAGGGGATTGCGTATTTTATCACGGTCGATAGCCGTCATTACCAGGGCGAGAAGCAATGCACAGAATCCTGAGGTGACCAAAGCGAATGTGGGGCTCCATATTCGCTTGTTAAATGGCAACGCATAGTTTATTATCAATCCCGCAAGAGAGAGAATGGCTCCTATGATGAGCAGATTATTTACCTTTCCTGACAGCTGTTTTGTCTGCTGCATCTTCATGCCGCAATAGAAGCCGAAAAGCACGTTGGTGAGGGCTGAGACAGTGCTGAGCAATCCTTCGGGATCTACAGGCGATCTATGATAGAGATGCGCATCGCCTAACATCCACGCATCCACTTTATAAAGAATATTGAAATCCTTGCTTGGCGCATAACCGTGGCCAAAAATAAGAATAACAGTATAAATAATCAGTAAGGTTATGGCTATAGTGAGGATATAACGGTGATTTACCGTTAGGGCTATGACAGAAGCCACTATGTAGCATACGGCAATTCTTTGCAGCACGGCCCAGAACCGCAGCTCTCCAAAAGCCCAGGGATTTCCATCGAAAGCCATGTCAAGCCAATTGATGGCTATGCCCGTGACGAGCAGGATTACGGTACGTCGCAATATTTTTGTGAATTTCTGAGACGTGAAATCAAATCCTCTTTTCTCAAAGGAGATATAGATTGACACCCCCATTATGAAAAGGAAGAAGGGAAACACGAGATCGCTGAGCGAAAGGCCGTTCCATTCAGCATGTTTAAGGGGTGAGAAAGTAGAGCCATAACCATTGTTGACAAGAATCATGCCGGCTACGGTTATGCCGCGTACCACATCGAGAGAAACCAGTCGGGCCATAACGAATCAATAATTATTGTTCAACATCATTTGTAGAGCCTCTTCGGCCAAATGTATGGCATCTCCTTCAGGGTTGGAAGAGTAACCCTCTTTTTTAAGCGTCCATGGCTCCTCAAGAGTATACCAGTCGATTTCGGGAGCAGCCGGAAGAGCCATAGCGAAGAGTTCGCTTGAAGTCTTGCTACTGTTGGGCCCCCCGCCGAGTTCCGAAGCATCAGGCTTTGAATGATGCTCCATCTGAGCATCGAGAGCATCGAAATAATAGGCCCAGCGAGGATAATAGAAATCACGTAGGAGGCCGTTCCATTCTTTATTGGCATAATCACGCAATCCACCTTCATTTGCACAAGTCCGGTTGCCCCAAGTAGTGATCTGCACGCGTGCATTCCATTCATAGAGGTCCTTCTCCTCCTTACTGTTGCCGAGACTCCGTGCAGCTTCAGTCCATGAACCGAGGCGGAATTCGGGTCTTGAGCCTAAAAGCCGGTCTTGCATAAGAAGCATCTCCAAGAAACGGTCGGCATTCTTACGGAAATCCTCACGAGCGAAAGCATTGTAGTCGGCGATGGCACGCAGATATTGACGTCGTCCCTGATCGGCAAGAGCCTGGCGTGTGATATCCACAAGATCATATTCATAATTATTGTTTCCGCGAAGCCGTTCAGCGGCTCTGCCCATCAGTTGGGCGGCTTTTAGGGTGGCGGCGGGATCGTAGTAGTTGCGCATCTTCGACCAACTCTTCACCTGAAAATTGTTGAGAGAGGGCCGGCCGCAATAAATACTCTCATGAGGACCCTGTTGATTATTGCCTGCCGGACAATTATAGATAGAATTAATCAGCACTTCCCAAGCAGCTGAAATATCGGGGTCAGCTATTCCATATCTTGCTTTGACATATTGTTTTATCCAGTTTTCCTTAGTGATTTTCTCAGGTAGCCAGGGGAGTTCGCTCATCAATTCAAACATGACAGGATTATTTCCTGAGCCTTCCATTGTGAATCCGAAGCCTTTGAGATTGGCGGCAAGAGGATTGTTTTTAGTGGCATAGAAATTGTCGATAAGTTGATCCATGCGTCCGTGCAGTCCGACATTGGCTCCGAAATTTTCCAACATGCAGAAAAGCCAGTCATGGCTTTCATAACCTTTTTCTCTTTTCCAGACAGATGGAATCCCCCACATTGGCCGACATTCCGAGAAAAGATCTAAGATCAGGATCTCACCGGGTTGAATAGCCTTCAGCATCTCAGGACGAGGGTTTTCAGTCCAACCCTGCACCACCCATACAGCTTCAGGATTGGCACGTTTCATGGCTGCCATGAGTTTGCGACCTGCCTCACCGTAGTCAATGGAAGCGTCATCCTTGCTTTCATGGAAAGGATCGAGTGAATAATAGTCGGCTTTCCCGTAAAGAGCAGTCAGTTCTTTGTAATAGAGGTCGGCAATTTCGTCAAACCGGGGATCTGTGGCTGAAAGATTGGAGGGTCGGACATAGCCATTCCAAAGACCTCCTTCGGTAACTTGAAGCGCAAGGCGTTGTTTAGCATCGTGAGGCATCATACCGCAATATCCCGGCAACACCGGATGCATACCGAGTTCTTTCATGCGAGAGAGGATTTTTTTCTGAAGCTGTTCCTGTTGAGCATACCAGGAATCGGGCAGCGGCCCTCCCCAACCTTCAAGATTGTTCATGGCCCACCAAGCTAAGAAAGCCGGTCCGGCAATAAATTCTCCCACCTCTTTTTTTGAATAACCGAGTTTCAGCAGGAGGTTGCGCCACACTGACTCCATGCCGACGATGGCAAGGGGCATGTTGACTCCGTGAAGAGCCATCCAGTCTATTTCCTTTTCCCAGCGCTCCCAGTTCCAGAAAGGCATGGAATAGGAAAAAGTGCAATAATTGAAATCATAGCGTAAAGAAAGATCTGTTTCATGACGTTCAGGGGTTTCCACGCGTGGCAATTTATCAGGGAGTGCCGCCTGCATATTATTCCAGGATATGTGTGTGCCGGTATAGTGTTTAAGATACCAGTTTAGTCCTGTAGCAATGTTAACCGGGGAGTTCCCCCTGATCACTATCCGATCGCCGCTCTGATCAAGCTCAAAGAAATCCTTGTCAGACTTCACTAACTCGGTTTTGAATTTTGATGCTGCACCGGGTGCGATACGGTTGATGAGGGCATCCACAGGATTTGCTGATGTCGCCCGGAGGGACACCAGCAAAAGAATGAAAGAGAGAATAAGGCGCATATCTTTGCTCATGAGACGTGACCTGATGTGAGAATACAGGATATCGGATTCTGGAAGGGGGATACCGGACAGTCCAAAATTAATCGGTTTCCCTCAATTGCAAAGTTAGCTATTTTTATAATAATCTGTCTTACAATTTCAAAAAAGATTATCTACTTTACGATGCCTGATGATATTGAACTACCTTTGTCGATGCCATCAGTTCTGACTTTTTTACCGTAATTGAAGGTATAGGTCAGGCTCAGCCAGGCCATACGTCGGTAGCTGTCGCCAAATATTATCTCCCTTTTGCTATAGTTTTCATATTGCATAAAAGTTCTGCCGGTCAGCCGGCTCGATTTGAAAAAGTTAACTATAGACGCCGAGATATTGAGACCATTCTTTGACCAACCGATATTAAGATAGGAGGAAGCAGGACTTTCGGTTATTAGAGTAATCTTCCGGCATATAGATTTGGGTATTAGTGGTAAAATAGTTATCTTTGCGCATAAAACTAACCTTATAGACATATCATGACTTTTAAATCTTATCTGACCATCGGTCTATTGGCAGCTGCCTTTTTGATGCCTGCGATGTCAAGAGCCGACAACTCTGACCGGAAAAAGGAGAATTACGACTCCTATCTGTTTGTATATTTCCCAAGTAATCAGGACGAGAATCTTTACTATGCACTCGGTACCGACGGGTATAATTTTACACCTTTGAACGGTGGAAGAATGGT
>CAZPHL010000075.1:0-11740 GCA_964586465.1 uncultured Sangeribacter sp. | reverse complement strand
ACGACCCCGAGATTACAAATCACGTGCTCTGGCCAACTGAGCTAAAGAGGCAATTGGGCAAGCGACCAACGTCGCACCGCTCGACTACGCTACCCTTGCTTCGATCAAGATCTGGGGGATTCACGAGGAGCAAGTCGCATTGGACTTACCCGATGCAAAATTAGACATTTCTACGGAACTGACAAAATTTTCCTTACGTTTTTCACAGAATTTAACACTATATTCTGATACTCGCATTGTCAAATATTCCTCAAATATCTAATAATTAAATAATTGACCCTATTACCAAGTAACAGGGCCAACTCGATTATTTTAACACTCTTTCAACTATCACACGGTCAATCAGGGCGTGATTGGTGTCAAGATTCATGTTGCTGTCTTCGGGATTCATCACCAGTTTAACTTCATGTTTTCCGGTCGGGAGGGTCACTCTTACCGTGTTGCTCTCTCCCCAGTCATCCCAATTGCCGACTCCTCGCTGTGGCATCACTACTGTACCGACATCCACACCGTCTATGTAAAGGCTTCGTATGGCGGCTTTGTTTTCTGTGTTTACCGGACCGTTTCCGTTGGAGTAACGGAAGGATATGGTATAGATCTCCTCAGGCGACACAAGCTCATCAGTCTCGATTATGGCTGTCGCCGGGGTCAGCTTGTCGGTTTCGGCAAACCCGTTGCCATGCCATCCTGCAATAGCTCCCTCGGGCTTATAGCTCACCTCGCTTGATGACATCTTATTTTTTTCGTCTGCCATCTCAAAGGTCTTGCGCATACGGTTGCTGCGGGGTTCCGAAGCAAAGCTCTGCGTGCCGTCGCCGGCCACACCTATCACCTGCCATTCACCCTCTGTCAATGCAGGCCATTCTGTCTGGCGGGTACGACCCACCTCCTTGCCGTCGCGCAGCACTATGTATTCGGCAATATACTCCAAAGGATTCCAACGAAGGAGATTCAAGGCCGGACCCTCTGAGCCACTACCGTCTGAAGTCAGCCACGCCGCCGGTGTCCACGGTGCTTTGGAATTCTCAACATGGTTCACTTTCATCGGAGCTATAGGCTCGTTATTCATCTCCACCACTATGTCAACATCTCCCTTCAGAAGTTTGGCGGGTATCACTTTTCCTCTCTCGGGATAATAAGACTTACCGTCGACAGTTATGCCTTTTACACGGTCGCCATACCCCTTCACTGTGATGTTGAGTCTTGCTCCACGGTAAGGGAAGTTGGAAAGTGTGCGTGTGCCACCCAAAGCCTCCGGAACAAAGGGTTCGATCACCAAACCGTCCTTCTCGAAATGGATGCCGAAAAGTATGCGGTTGGTAAGAGCGAGATTTCCCGCAAGACTCCAGAGCATGTTTGAAGAATTAAGCTCGGTGAAGATGTCACCGTTGTCGAGATTGAAATTCTCTTTATTCGTAGCGAAGAGAGCTGCCGGACGTATCACGCTGCCTATCCCTTCAAGCACTCCCTGCTCATTGCCGGCCTTGGCCTGAGCAAGGGCCCAATAGGATGCCACGAAGGGCCACAAGGCATTGTTATGGTAATTGGGCATATCGGAAATCTGAGGATAGAAAATCGCCGGACCATATTTGGTGAGGGGATTATTCTCGGAAATCGATTTCTGTTTGTCGGCCGGAGCTATATCATAAAGTATCGCCAGGGCTTCTCCGAGGGTCTCCGCACGAGGATTGAGAATCTTGCTGTCACGACCGTAAGTGTACATGCCGTAATAACCTTTGTCTTCCATCCAGAATGTCTTGTCGATTGCCTGAGCCAACTCGGAAGCTTCTTTCTTATAAACCTCCGCCTCTTTCTTTTTCCCGAGCACGGAAGCCATCTCTGAAGCCGCATTCAGGGCTGCCGCATAAAGCACGTTCGTACCCATTGCCTCGCTCTGCGATATGTCGGCGGTCTGCATCCAGCGCGGATAGCTCTGCTCTCTCCAGTCGATGAAGGAGGTCTCTCCCTTCACCAGACCGTTCTCACTCATCACTGTGGCTTTGTCTTTGGCGAGAGACCTCACCACCACGGGATATACTTTCTCCAGCCAGCTCTTCTCTCCGGTCACTTTATAGATTTCCCATGCGGCAAGTGTCCATATCATACGGTCGGTGGATATGGGCCATGCGCCTCCCGAACCGGTATCCTGGATAATCTGGCCCTCGGGATTAACTTTCTTCATGAGTGATATCATGGAGGCTTCGGGTTGCAGGGCAGCCATCGAAAGGATTATCGAATAACTCACGTCGCGGGTCCAGACACCGGCCCATTCTTTTCCTGTCCGCAGGGTCGTATCCGGCTCCACGGCGTTCACCATCTCGTCGAGTGCCATGTTGTAGGCCGCTTCCATAAGCGGGTTGCCTCCTGACACTACCGGATAAGATGAAAGATCGTTCTTGCGTTTCCACACCTGATCTATCGGCATGAAATATCCGGGACGTCCTTTGTAGGTGGAGCGAATCTCCTCAGGACTCACGGCCCAGGCCTTGAACTCATCCTGATAGAGGGTGTCTCCCCTCCATGTGTAAGCATCGGTCTGCACGACCACATCGTTTTCGGCAAACGCAGCCGACCCTCCCGCGAGGATGACGCCACCGATAATCATAGCCATTCTGTTTCGCCTCATCTTTATTTAGCTTTAGGATTATTATGTCTGAGTTATTATGTATGAGTTATGAAATGCCGGCGATTTATTTTGATTTGTCAGATCGCCGTTTGTTGCCGCCGTGACTACGGGTCTTGTTCTTCTTGTCTTTGGGGTTATGGCGGGGGTTCTTGCTCTTCTTCTCCTCGATAGGTTTGTTGGGATTTCCCTCATCCGTTATCAGGGCGAAGTCAAGCTGCTTCCGTTCCAGATCGGCCCGGGCCACCTGCACCTTCACTATATCACCCAAGGTGTATTTGTTGTGATATTTGCGGCCGATGAGACAATAGTTCTTCTCGTCATAATCATAGTAGTCGTCGGCAAGGTCGCGCACAGGCACGAGTCCCTCACATTTGTTCTCATCGAGTTCCACATAGAAACCCCATTCTGTCACGCCGGAGATCACACCCGTATAAATCTCACCCAGACGGTCGCGCATAAACTCCACCTGCTTGTAGCGTATGGAAGCACGTTCGGCATTGGCGGCGAGCTGTTCCATGTCGGAGGAGTGTTTACACTGGTCCTCGAGTTTTATCTTGTCGGTGCTCCGCGCCCCTTCGGCATATTTGGCAAGGAGACGATGCACCATCATATCCGGATAACGGCGGATAGGTGAAGTGAAGTGGGTATAGTATTCGAGTGCCAGACCATAGTGACCCACATTTTCCGTGGTGTAGATGGCCTTTGCCATACTCCGGATGGCGAGCATGGCGAGCATGTTTTCCTCGCCTCTCCCCTTCACATCGCGCAACAGGCGGTTGAGACTCTTGTTGACCTCCTTTGCCGAACCCTCGGTCTTCACCTTGTGGCCGAAACGCAGGGCTATCTGTGAGAAGTTGGTGATCTTCTCAGGATCGGGATTGTCGTGCACACGATATACAAATGACTTCGCCTTCTTCCCTTTCGGCACTTTCCCTATGCTCTCGGCAACTGTGAGGTTGGCGAGCAGCATGAATTCCTCGATGAGTTTGTTGGCGTCTTTCGACTCTTTGAAATAAGCGGCGATAGGATGACCGTCTTTGTCAATCTCAAAGCGCACCTCCGCACGGTCAAATTCAAGCGCACCCTGCTCGTAACGGCGGTGACGCAATTCTTTGGCAAGCTTGTCGAGGGTCAGTATCTCTTTGGCGAAGTCACCCTCACCGGTCTCTATTATCTGCTGGGCCTCCTCGTATGTGAAGCGACGGTCAGATTTTATTACAGTACGACCTATTCGGTAATTGATCACGTTAGCTTTCGCGTCGAGCTCGAATATGGCGGAAAAAGTGAGTTTCTCCTCCTCGGGACGCAACGAACAGATACCGTTTGAGAGATGTTCGGGAAGCATGGGAATGGTGCGGTCAACCAGATACACACTTGTGGCGCGCTGCTGGGCCTCACGGTCGATTATCGAATTGGGCTGCACATAGTGGGTGACATCGGCGATATGCACACCCACCTCCCAGTTGCCGTTGGCAAGCTGGCGTATGGAGAGTGCGTCATCGAAGTCTTTCGCATCGCGCGGGTCGATGGTGAAGGTGGTGACATTGCGGAAATCCTCTCGCTTGGCTACCTCCTCGGGAGTGATACCGGCGTCAATCTTGGCGGCGGCTTTCTCCACTGCCTCGGGATATTTATAGGGCAGTCCGAACTCCGCAAGTATGGCATGCATCTCGGCGGTGTTCTCCCCTTTCTTACCCAATATGTCCACCACCTCGCCACGGGGATTCATCTCCTCGTCGCGCCACTGCACAATGCGGGCGATAGCCTTGTCGCCGGTCTTTCCACCCTTGAGTTTGGAGCGCGGTATGATGATGTCGGCAGCCAGGAATTTGGAGTCGGTCACAAGGGAGGCATAATCTTTCTCCACATTGAGCGTGCCGATGAATACCTGCTCCTTCGGCTCTATGATTTCAATTACCTTGGCCTCGGGTTCCACACCTTTTCTGCGGGCCGAGATCTCCACCTTCACCTTGTCGCCGTTAAGAGCGTGCATGGAATTACGCTCCGCCACCATGATCAGCTCATCATCTATCATGACGCCGTTCTTACCGTTGCTGCGGCGCACGAACAGGCCGACATTCTCGGTGCCTCGGTTGGCGTTGGCCTTATATTTTCCTAAGGCCACCTCTTGAATAAGGTCGCCGGCGGCAAGTTCCTCAAGTATGTTTATCACGTCCATGCGGTTGGCCGGGTTGGTGGCATCCACCGCAAAGGCGATCTGCTTATAATTGAACGATTGTTTATTCTCTTTCTCCAGGAATTTCATAATCTTTTCCTGGAGTTCTTTCTTCTTCATACGGGGAGCTGAGGCCCCTGCGTTTTCCTTGTTCTTCATATTTAGAAATTTCTTTTCGTTAACCTGATGCGTGAGTCATAATATTATTATAACACACGGAAGACGGTTTATTGTTTTTCAACTACAGAATTTACTTCCGGCTGCACATTTACTTCCGGCTGTACGCCCCTGAATTACCCTCTCCGTGGAAATAGCTGAATATGACGTTTGCTTTTGCGGGACCCACCACAGCCGCCAAATCTTCCACCGATGCCTCCCGCATACGCTTCACGCTTTTGAATTCTTTCATGAGAGCTTTGGCTGTCACCTCTCCCACTCCCTTGATATTGTCGAGCTCGCTGCGCACCTGTCCTTTCGAGCGTCGCAGCCTGTGATGGGTGATGCCGAAACGGTGTGCCTCGTCGCGCAGATGCTGCACCACCTGAAGGCTCCGGCTCTTCTTGTCGATATAAAGCGGCAGGGTGTCGCCCGGGAAATATATCTCCTCGAGTCGCTTGGCTATGCCCACCAATGCCACCTGCCCTCTTATGCCCATCTCATCGAAAGCCTCGACAGCCGCGCTCAACTGGCCTTTGCCGCCGTCGACCACCACCAACTGAGGCAACGGTTCACCTTCGGCTATCATGCGGGAATAACGGCGATGAAGCACCTCTTTCATTGAAGCGAAGTCATCGGCCCCGACTACGGTCTTTATACAGAAATGCCGGTAGTCCTTCTTCGACGGTTTGCCGTTGCGGAACACCACGCAACTCGCCACAGGATTCGTGCCCTGGATATTCGAGTTATCGAAACATTCTATATGACGCGGCTGCACACTCAGGCGGAAATCATTTTTCATCTGCTCCATGAGTTTCTCCACCCCCTTCTCGGGATCAAGTTTCTCTGCCATCTTCTCCTTGTCGGTCATATACTGGCGAACATTTTTCATGCCCACATCAAGGATTTTTTTCTTATCCCCGCGCTTCGGCACAACCAAATCCACACCCTCGAATTCCGTATCCGGAAGGAACGGCACTATCACAGTCTTATATTCCCTCTCAAATCTTCGGGCCACCTCCCCCATAGCCAAAGAGAGGATCTCGGCCGGAGTCTCGGCAAGCTTCCTGCGGAATTCCATGTTGAGACTCTGCACCACCGCCCCGTGATGCAGATGCATGAAGTTGACGAAAGCCGAATCGCCCGACTCGTCGTAGGCGAACATGTCGCAATCCTCCTCATCGGCGATTCCTATCACAGATTTGGCGTTATAGGTCTTCACGATCTCATATTTTTCCTTCACCGCCTGAGCCTCCTCAAACTTCCATTCCTCGCTGAGTCTGGCCATCTCATCTTTCAGATATTTCTCAAGCACGACGGTCTCACCATTGAGGATCTGACGCACCTGCGCCACATATTTTCCATAATCTTCAGGAGCTATGAGTCCACGGCAGGCACCGCTGCATTTCTTGATATGATAGTCGAGACACAGGCGGAATTTACCTCTGGCGATGCTCTTCTCATCGAGAGCATGACAACAGCTGCGCAAAGGATAAACGTCACGTATGAGCTGAAGCACCACTTTGGCCGCCTGCTGATTGCTGTATGGTCCGTAATACTTTCCATCCACGTCCTTCTCACGGGTCATGAATACACGGGGATAAAGCTCCTTGGTGACCACAATCCAGGGATAAGATTTATCATCTTTCAGAAGCACGTTATAGTGGGGCTGATAGGCTTTGATCATGGCGTTCTCCAGATGAAGGGCATCCTGTTCGGAACCCACCACGATGAAACGCAAGTCGACGATATTACGCACGAGCAGATTCGTACGGACAGAATCGTGCCGGCGATTGAAGTAAGACGACACACGTCGTTTGAGCCGTTTCGCCTTTCCCACGTAGATAACCTTGCCGTGGCGGTCGATATACATATAGACGCCGGGAGCGTCAGGAAGATTAAGGATCTTTTCACGGAGATGTGTCCCGGGACGATTATGGAAAAGGTCATCACGGGTGCGGTCAGGAACGATTTCTATGTCGAATTTCCCCATTTTATCGATATCCCTGCCGGTGTCGGCCAAGAGCATATCGATGGTGGCTTTCACCTCCTCAGGCTTGGCCGCCTCTATGGAATCCCCCTCCCCGGGGGTTTGCAGCAATGGCAGTAGTTTCATAATTTTGAAATAGCAATGGTGTAAAAATATATTAATTGATAATTGGTGTAAAATATTTTAAATGACGGGCGCCACCCGGCACCCGTCACACTTTCAATTCTTGTAACAACACCGATGGAATCGGAAATTATTACAAAGTCGTAAACCTGATTTAATACTTAAGCAGAGTGGTCACCTCACAATCGGCAGGAAGGTATGCGCGTCCGTTGAGGGCGGTCAGCTCTACGATAAAATTGATATAAATTTTCTTGGGGTTCATACTCTTCACGAGTTCGTAGCACGCCTCCATGGTTCCACCGGTGGCGAGCAGATCGTCATGTATCACCACC
This sequence comes from uncultured Sangeribacter sp., assembly GCA_964586465.1. Taxonomy (GTDB): domain Bacteria; phylum Bacteroidota; class Bacteroidia; order Bacteroidales; family Muribaculaceae; genus Lepagella. Next base: position 4,337 of record CAZPHL010000075.1, on the reverse strand, counting down.
ACATCGTCGGATGTGATCGCGTCACTATGCAGCTCGATAGTATCGACGCCATACTCTTTCGCATACGATTTCTTCACTGTCACCGAAGGAAGTTTACCGGGCTTACGGGCCGGAACAAATCCGCATCCCAACTCGTATGCGAGTATGCTACCCCCGATGAAACCGCGGGATTCTATACCCACCACCTTTGTCACGCCCTTATCCTTATACAGCTTGGCAAGCTCGCGGCTCATCAGATGAAGAGCCTCCCCGTTTTTAAGCATCGTGGTGAGATCGCGAAAAATGATACCTTTCGACGGAAAATCGGGCACATCGCGAATCATTGATTTCAATTGTTCGAGTTCCATAGTTATATAGTTTTGTAAAATGAAATTTTCTTTTGAGAAATTAGATTTATATTTTGAAATTGTTCCACGTGGAACACGATTCCACTATCCCCTATCCTATCGATGCCTCATCCTTTCATTAGAAATTTCGGATCCTGATCATCTATGCAGAAGCACAAGGAGGATATTGATATCAGCGGGCGAGACTCCGGGAATCCTTGAGGCCTGTCCTATGGTAGCCGGACGTATCGCGTTCAACTTCTGTCGGGCTTCTGTTGAAAGAGAAGTCATCAGGCCGTAGTCGATATCCGCAGGAAGTTTCACATACTCCAACCGCTTTGCCTTCTCGGCGAGCTCCCTTTCCCTGGCGATATAGCCGCCATATTTTATAAGGATCTCGGCTGCCTCTACGATCTCATTTCTCCGCAGCTCCGGAATCTCCTCTACTCTCTTACGCAACCGTGAGATAATCTGTGAGAGATTTTCAAAATTAAGCTGCGGACGTTTGAGAAGTTCCACAAGCCGGATGGAGGCCGACAAGGGAGAGGTGCCCAACCCTTCCAATGCTGCATTTATCTTATCGCCCATCTTGACGGTGAAATCACCGCACCACTCGATCAAGGCATCTCTTTCCTTCAGTTTTTCCTGCATCGCTTTCAGACGTTCCTCACTCGCCAAACCTATGGCAGCGCCTTTCGGCGTAAGGCGCATGTCGGCATCGTCCTGACGAAGCAGTATCCGGAATTCAGCCCGGGAAGTAAACATACGGTATGGTTCATCCACACCTTTCGTGACAAGGTCATCTATAAGAACACCTATGTAAGCTTCATCTCTGCCTAAAATAAACGGAGCCTCTCCCTTCACCGACAAGGCAGCGTTCACTCCGGCCATCAGTCCCTGGGCGGCCGCCTCCTCATAACCGGTGGTGCCGTTCACTTGACCCGCGAAATATAATCCTTCCACGAGCTTCGTCTGTAAGTCATGAGTAAGTTGAGTAGGATCAAAATAATCATATTCTATGGCATAACCGGGACGATAGAAATGCACGTTGCGTAAAGCCGGCACTCTCTGAAGAGCCTCCAACTGCACGCGCCAGGGCAACGAACTTGAAAAACCGTTTATATAAAACTCCTGCGTGTTTTCGCCTTCCGGCTCAAGAAAAAGCTGATGACTCTCCTTATCTGCGAAAGTCACGATTTTCGTTTCGATACTCGGACAGTAACGCGGACCGATACTCTTGATCTGTCCATTATACAATGGCGAGTATTCAAGATTGTCATGAAGGATGGTGTGCACTTCAGGATTAGTATGCACGATAAAACAACTGCGCGGACGAAGCGAACGATGCACGTCAGGAAGGAAAGAGAACTTATGGAAATCCCGTTCCACCAATTTCACCGTCACCTCCGCCGAAGCGTCAGCAGCAGCCGTCACCTCTACCCTGTCATCGCCATCCTGACGCTCAGTCCTGGAGAAATCTATAGTACGGGCATCCACACGCGCCGGTGTGCCGGTCTTCATACGCAAGGCCGTGAAACCGATCTCACGCAACTGTTCCGTCAATCCTTTCGATGCCGGCTCAGATATGCGGCCACCCTCTATTTGGGTAGAGCCGAAATGCATGAGACCGTTCAGGAAAGTCCCGGCAGTAAGGATTACTTTTTTAGCAGTAAAAGAGAAACCGAGTGCTGTGGTGACACCCCCTATCACAGTTTTTCCGTCAACGGTTTCAAACGTCAAGCCGACAGCCATATCCTGGAATAAGGAAAGATGCGGTGTATTCTCCAACACTTTCCGCCACTCATCGATAAAACGGCTCCGATCGCTCTGCACACGAGGCGACCATACGGCGGGACCTTTGGAACGGTTAAGCATCCTGAACTGTATGGCGGTTTTATCAGCAATAATGCCCATCTGTCCTCCGAGAGCATCGATTTCACGCACAATCTGACCTTTGGCAATTCCACCCACTGCCGGATTGCATGACATCTGGGCGACCTTATTCAAATCAGCGGTAATGAGCAGCGTCTCCACACCGAGTCCGGCAGAAGCCACGGCAGCCTCACAGCCTGCGTGCCCCGCCCCGATAACTATGACATCGTAATTAAATTTCATCTTATCTCAACTAACATTCCGGATTGCCCGGATGTATTTCAACAGTTATTCCATATCTTGAGGGCCTCATTCTCCGCCCTCTCCATAATTTCCCGCTCACCCGGGCCCTTATCATCAATGCCACACAGATGAAGCACCCCGTGGGCGATGACGCGCAGAAGTTCCTCGTCATACTCCACACCTATTTCTTTGGCATTACTGGCCACCGTATCGAGCGAGATAAAGATATCCCCCCCTATTTTGTCTCGATAGGAATAATCAAAGGTGATGATATCTGTATAATAGTCATGCCGGAGAAACTCGAGATTAACCCGCAGAATCTCCTTATCATCGCAGAAGAGATAATTCACATTACCTATCCTGCGGTTATGGGCCGCCGCCACCTCTCCGAGCCAACGGTCAACTTTCGCGAAGTCAAGCTTCGGAAGCTCGACATCTTTAACTTCAAATCCAATCATCAAATATATAATATATATTATATTTTACTTACTCTTGTTCACCACCATTTCCGGTTACATGGATGCAAAAATACAAAAAAAAATGGCATCTCCAATTTTTACTCCCTCATTTTTAGTCTTTTTACAATCCGTGCTTATCATATACCGGCTTTTAGATTTTTCTGTCATAAAAAACACTGTTGTCAATAAACGTTGCAACAAACTGATTAATTGTATATTAAACTGAAATTTCATCAAATTAACCCCATTGAGAATTTAAAATTTATCATTATTTGGAGGGGCCCACGCACTTTTTATCATTTTAAAGACCACTTTTCCAATAAAGGGAACTAAAAAATCACCGCCAAATTAAAAAATCTCGTCACTCACATATAACTTCTCAATAGATTAATTACTTTTGCAATTATAATTTCCAAATCTAAATTTTGAATCCGAACTATGAAACCAATAGCAATGATCACCGGCGCCACAAGCGGCATCGGACTTGCCTGTGCCGAAAAATTCCATAAAGCCGGATACCGGGTAATAATCACAGGCCGCAATGTAATGAAACTTAACGAGCTCAAAGACCGCTGGGGCGACGAGGCCTACACTCTCATTTTCGATGTTCGCGATCGTGAGACAGCCGTCATGGCCATCAAATCACTTCCCCCGGCATGGCAGGAGATAGAGGTGCTCATCAATAATGCAGGATTGGCACTTGGACTCGATCCTGAATTTGCCGGAGACTATACCGACTGGGGCACCATGATAGATACTAATATCAAAGGACTCCTCACCGTCACACGTGAGGTCGTTCCGGGTATGATAGCCCGAGGGAAAGGGCACATCATCAATATCGGAAGTGTTGCGGGAGATGCCGCATACGCAAACGGGAATGTGTACTGCGCAACCAAGGCAGCGGTAAAAGCTATCACCGACGGTCTGCGAATTGATGTAGCCCACACTCCCTTGCGTGTGACTCTGCTCAAACCGGGACTGGTGGAGACCAACTTCAGCAATGTCCGCTTCCATGGTGATGACGAACGAGCCGACAACGTGTACAAAGGCATCACGCCACTCACAGGAGACGACATAGCCGAGGCAGCCCTCTTTGCGGCCCAGGCTCCGGCCCACGTTCAGATTGCCGAAATGCTCATTCTTGCCACCCACCAAGCCAATGGCAGCGTAATCGTACGCTCCTGAAAGTGACTTTGGGCTCCCCTACCCTTTTACCTTTCCCCTGACAGCTTTAATTCTGATAGTGTAATAGCACTGAGAATCTGAAATAGCACTGAGCAAACAATTTCCAACCATTTCCTCAGTGCTATTTTTATATTTCACCTTTGATTATTTTATACCCGTTTTTGATTATTTTATACCCGTTCTTTATCTTCTTATTCCTTAAGCTCCTGTTCACGAATCACTCAGCAACCGTCTTACGTAAATAGTCAAATTA
>CAZPHL010000074.1:0-12214 GCA_964586465.1 uncultured Sangeribacter sp. | reverse complement strand
TCTGATTCTTATTCATAATGATTATAAATGAGATTGCTTAATCAGGTGGATGGAGAAAAAATCCAAATGAATGCAAAATTACAACGAAAAAAGTAAATGCCAAAGAATATAAAAAAGAATTTGGCCAATATCCTGAGAGGATATCAGCCAAAACTTTGCTTTTTGTTGTTCCTAACTTGCTATAAATTACTGCTCAGCAACGGCAGCTACAGCAGCAACAGCTGTATCAACAGCAGCAGAATCAGTGCCGGCGTTAACAGTGTCAACAACCTCAACAGCAGCCTCTTCTACAACAACAGCAGCTGAATCAGCAGCCTCTTCAGCAGCTTTCTTACCACCACAGCTAACCATGGCAACGCTGAAAATAACAGCAAGTGAAAGAATTACTTTTTTCATCTCTTTAAATTTTAAAAATAATAAAACAATTTTTTTGCTATCAAAAACGGTGCAAAGTTACAATTATTTTTTCAATTGGCAATGTTGTTGATGGTATTTTTTATCAAAGATTTGAAATTTTGAGCATATTTAACATTTTTAAGTTAAATATATATCGATTTAATACCAAATTAAGCTTAGAAAAGTAAAATATTATTGTCGTGCCTTTGCTTTTACTTCTGAGTTGGATAAAAAATCAGTCCTGAAGATAATTATAAAAATTAGTCTTGAAATAGGTAAAAAACAAGGCCCGGAATCTGAATTCCAGGCCTTGTGCCCTGAGCCGGGCTCGAACCGGCACGGCTCGCACCATTGGTGTTTGAGACCAACGCGTCTACCAATTCCGCCATCAGGGCTGATAGCGTCGCGTTTACCGGCAGCAAGAAAGCTGCGGTGACGTTTTACGTTGCAAAGTTACGAAATATTTATCATTCCCACAAAATATTGTGGCAATAATTTTATTCATAGTGTATCTTGGCCTTGCGCAATACTCTCCAGCACCCGTCTTTGAAGATAGCTGTACCGGCGGAGTCGGTGACAATCTTCTGTAATCCTGAAGTCTCGCCTAAATCCGGCCCTACACAAGCGGCACTCAGCATTTCTGCCGGATGTTCTATTACCTTGTCTAAAATGGAATTGTCGGTGACTACTTTAAATGAACCTGCCAATCCGTCGGTGGTGTCAAGACGATATACGGAATTACCGGGATTCAGCGTGCGGTCGGCACGGATAAAGATACCTTTGGTGTTCGCCCTCCCGAGATAGATGGTGCGTAAAGGTGTCGACGCCGCTTCAGGTGCCTGTTTGGATGCAACTTCGGGTTGAGCTGCCGGAGCTGCTGTCTGTGACTCCTGGATTTCACCGGGACGAGGAATACCTTTGATAGGTGCCTGTGCGGTCTGTGCAGGACGGAAGCGAAGTTTATTGATCTCCACTTTGAGTGCTTCAATGTTATTTCTTAGTGAGGCATTCTGTGCTTGAAGATCATCAATGCGGGTATATGCTTTTTTCAATTCATTGGTGAGCATCTTGGTCTCCTCTGAATTATCTTTGTCGGCTCCTCCCGTTTCAACAGCGTTTTTCTTCATGACATTTGAAGCGAAAACTACCAATGCCACGACCACACCTACCAATATGCACAATATGAGGACATAAACCCATGTGTTGGTGCTTTCTTTCTTAATAGGGGCATCGTCTTCAGCGGCTAAGGCTGCTTCGGCCAACAGCCTGGCTTCCTCAGCTTCAGCCTGGGCGCTGTCAAGCTTTATATCCGTAGTGGCTTGGTTGGTGGATTGAGCTTGTGTTGTCGCCGCTTGTGCCTGATCCTTGACCGGGGTGGCAGCCGGAGCCGGCTTTTCCGTTGTAGCAGGTGCCTGTTGAGTCGTGGCAGCTGTCTGTTGTGGGGCGGTGGCTTGAGCTGTAGCTGCCGGTGCGGGAGCGGCGATCTTCATGTTGCTCAGCTTTTTACGGGCCGGGTTTTTCCCCACCTTCCCCTTTGGAGTAAGTCCGGCATGAGAAAAAGCGGTTGTTGACCAATAATCAACAAGCTTTTGTTTATCCCAGGATTGATAACCTGCGGGCACCGGGATAGCCTTGAAAGCCTTGATGTTTTCCTTCTCTTTGGCCTTGAGATTCTTCTCAAGCTCTGCCATTGTGGTGGGGTGCAGCGCATCGAGATAACCCGAGCCGTCGTTGGCATAGCGGAGGTAGGTCTGTGTGGCAATGACACGTGCCTGCTCCATCTCTTTGTCGGTGACAGCTAAGGCAGGCAATGCTTGCCAAAGGATAATCAGCGCTGTGATGATCTGGACGAATCGTTTCATATATATTAGCTGTAGATTAAATGAAATTCATAAGACATAATTGATTCGGGTCTACATCTCTTTTCGTAGACGAGCCACAGGGATACCCTGGCGGTCACGATATTTCGCGACTGTTCGCCGTGACACTTCGTATCCCCTCTCTTCCATAAGCTGTCGGATCTTCTCATCACTCAGAGGATGCTTTTTGTCTTCAGCATCTACTAAAGCGGTGATTTCAGCTTCGATCTTACGGTTGGTAAGCACTTCTGCCACATCCTCTCCATTTTCATCGGCTTGTTCGCCTATGGAGTCGCTGAAGAAGAACCTCAAAGGGAAAATTCCCCAGGGTGTGGCAACATATTTATTGTTGGTGGCTCTCGATATGACTGACAGGTCGTAACCTGTAAGGGCGGCTATGTCTTTAATCATCATCGGCTTGAGATTATAGACATCCTCAGTGCGGAAGTATTCTTTCTGTATCTGTAATATTGCTGTCATGACATTAAGCAGGGTTTCCTGCCGCTGACGCAGAATCTTTATGAAATCCTTAGCGTCATTGTAACGCGATATTACAAATTCCTGTCCCTTCTTTTTTTCTCGGGTGGCATTATGTCCCATCTCGGCCACCGCTTCGGAGAATGTACGGTCGATGGCAAGTTCCGGAATACGATTGTTTAATGCCACGTGAAGCGTCCCTTCCTCATTTGATATGACAAGATCGGGCACTATGACGTTGCCGGCGCCTGATGTGGATTCGAAGGATGCCCCCGGTTTGGGATTTAAAGTCAGGATAAGATTTATAGCCTCTTTCACCCGGTCGGCACCAATCTTCAAAGCTGAGATGATCTTGTGGGAATGCTTCATGGAGAAAGCTTCGAACTGGGTGTCGATAATCTGCAAGGCATCTTCCCGTGCGGTAGACTCAGGTAAATGTATAAGCTGGAGACGAAGACAGTCGCGCAGGTCGGTTGCACCCACACCGAATGGCTCAAGACTCTGGAGAGTCTCGAGAGCTTCGGCAGCTTCAACCGGAGAAAGCTCTATACCGGGCCCGAATGCCATATCGTTGACAAGAGCATTGAGGGGACGTAACAGATATCCGTTTGAGTCGAGGCTGTCGATAAGATAGTTGACGGTCTCCCTCTGTTTGGGTGTGAGATTCCGTTCCGATAATTGGCGACGCAGATAATCATATAGAGAGTCAGACGTATCGGCAGGGGAGAAGTCGTAATCACCCAAGTCGTCAGATGAATAATTACGTGCATACAGACGATAGGCCGGTATGTCGGTGTCGCTTACAGGAGCAGGCTCCAATGCTTCAAGAGCAGGGTTGTCTTCAAGTTCGCGGTCAATGGCTTCTTCAAGTTCAGGCGCATTAAATTCCAACAGCTTTACAAATCGAAGCTGTTGTGCGGAGAGGCGCATGGTGAGCCTTTGATCGAGTGACAGTGACTGGTCTGAAGCCATAGCAATATAGGCTCGAACTTGAGATAGCCGAGCAAAAAAAGTATTATAGCGCGAAATTAGTATAAAATATGCATTTGTAGAGAAAAAAGAGGGGAAAAAATTGTAGGTTAGCTAAAAAATACGTAATTTCGCACCTTGAAACCCGACCGGTAAGTCAGGGAGGAGAGTTATGTGCCTCCATTTTGACAGACTCTGAAAGGGTCAGGGTGATTAAACAGAACAACTTAAAATCAAGGAACAAAAATAAGATCAATGGCATCCCAGAACCAACAGCCGGAAGAGAGCACTATCGATAAGATGAATACTCAGCTCACAGGTGCCGGTAAAAAGATTGCAGATAACAAATCGGTAATAACATGGGTCGTTGTAGCTGTGCTTGTGGCAGCCGGTCTCGTGTTCGCGTTTATTAATTTCTACCAGAAACCGAAGAATGCCAAGGCTTACACGGCTTATAATCGCGTAGAGCTTGCCTCAATGGGCAACGATTCCATAGCGGCAGCCCAATATAAGGAAGTCGCTGATAAATTCGGTGGTAAAGCTGCCAATCTGGCTTCACTTTCTGCAGCTGAAGCTTTCTATAACGAAGGCAAATATGAGGAGGCAGTCAAATATCTTAAGAAATTTTCTTCCAAGGATAAGGTGCTCGATGCGAATGCTATGGTTTTGACCGGTGACTGCTATGTCAATCTGAAAAAATATGACGAAGCTCTGTCGGCTTTCCAGCAGGCAGTACGTAAGGCCGATGGAAATTCTCAGATCGTACCGAGAGTGCTTCTTAAGGAAGCTAATGTGTATGATGAGCAAAAGAAGTATGACAAAGCTTTGGAATGTTATACGATAATCAAAAAAGATTATCCTGATTTCCAGCTCGGCAACGGTGTCTCCATAGATGCTTACATAGCACGGGAAAATGCTCGTCTTGGTAAATAATTTTGAAAATTGGATATAATTTAAAATAGTGGAAACACTTCCATAAAATAATAAAACATCTTTGCTTATTTTATGAAAAAGGGCAGCGGCTTTCGAACCGGCTGCCCTTTTCTTGCTCTGTAATAGAATTAATAGAATTCAGGAAATGTCACTTTATCCAGTTCAGATGTTTTACAAGCGGCAGCGCCGAGGCTTCTGTGAATGCACCACCCTTGACAGTGAGATAAGAAACAAAAGCACAGATACTTACCGGGAAAAACAATATGTGGGCCGTAGTCATCTCTATTACTATGAATATACTCATGAGCGGTGCGCGTATGATTCCGCTCATTGCTCCGGCCATGCCATAAAACATGAATAGATTCACCGGAAGAGTTGTGCCGCAGAACCGATTGCAGAATGTGGCAAAAAGAAAACCTGCTATACCGCCCGCATATAAGGTCGGAGCGAAATCACCTCCTACTCCGCCACTACTGTTGGTGGCGCTCACGGCCCAACATTTTAAAACCAATATTCCGGCTGCTGTCACCATCAATAGCCGTGTAGGATCAATCCCTAATTGATTGAGGGCGCTTCCTGTGGTAAGGGCTTCTGAATTACCGTTTAAGATGGCTCCGAGCACCGGATAACCCGTACTGAACATAGCGGGGAAGATAAACAGGATAGACCCTAAGATGAAACCACCTGTGAGGTTGCGCCACCAGGGATTGGTGATGCTTTTGAAAACTTTATCCATATAGTTGGTCACCCCGCTGTAATAAAGGCTGTAGAGACCGCAGAAAAAACCCAACCCGATTATTGCCGGGAGTGTGGCCCACTCGAATCCTTCCTGAGGTATAAAAAACAGATCAGAGTTAAAGCCGGCCAGAGAAAATACCGTAAGGAACGCTGTAAGGGCTGCTACAGTCACAGCGAGGATGGGAATGGTGGTGAGTTCGATCCTCAGCAGCTCCAGAGAGAACATAAGGCCTCCGATGGGGGCGGAGAATATGCCTGCTATGCCTGCGCTTGCACCGCATGCCAAAAGTATTTTCAGTTTACGGTTGTCAAGTCCGAGCAATTGCCCTATATTACTGCCGATAGCGGCACCTGTAGCGGCTATCGGACCCTCGGCGCCTGATGAACCTCCCATTCCAAGAGTGATAGTACCTCCTACGACTGCTGAGAATACAAGACTATGGCGAAGACGATAGGTCTTATTTTTAAGATCATTGATCAGCTGGGCCACCACATGGGTGAGGCTGTTATGGAGAATATAACGTGTGAATATTCCTGTAAGGAGAATACCAGCCAAGGGTATACCGATTATCCACCAGTTGAAACCTGACTGAGCGATATGCGGTATGAAAGTATATGCCAAAGCATGTATCATCTTCTTGAACAGATAAGCCATCGCGCCCGATACCACACCTATAATTATAGCTAAAAGAATCATGAATATATAATGGGGCATGTGGGCAAGGCACCATTCCGACACACGTAAGCCGGGGGCGAATGTGCGGGTGCTTTCCGGCGTAGAAGAGGCAATATGGTTGTGGGTGTTCATAATCAGTATAGAAGAGGTTTGGGTTGAACCCGTCTGCAGGGGTTTGCGGAATGCTATGTCTATTTTGTGTAGATTGTGTTTATAAAGGAAAACGGATACTGATATAACACACGATAAAGGGGTTTTGTTAAAAACAATTACAGGCCTCTTTCACAAGAAGCCTGCAATTATGCGAATCAAAAAATATTTCTACAAACCTAACATAAACGATTTATTTAATTATATTCTTTCTCAAACTAACCTAACATCTTTATTACCTCAGATATTACCTATAGTAGTCTTATCAATTTTCTGACCTACGATGCAAATTTAAGACGTCTTTTCCTCATTTGCAAGCAATATGGGACGATTATAAGTGAAAATATAGATAATATAAAATAATATATATTGATAATCAATTAGTTAAAGAAATAGAATATAGATGAATTATAAATGGAAATATAGGTTTCATAACCATATTTTTACCCTAATGCAGCCACTTGGCGGTCAAAATTGTCACGATCGACGGCCCTGTTGCGCATTCTGTTGCGATAGGCGTAGACAGTATTTACCGAATAACCGAGGATCTGGGCTATGCGGTTGCTCTGCTCAACTCCAAGCCTTACGAAGGCATATATACGCAGCTCGGGCGTGAGGGGTTCGTCTTCACTGATTATTATCTGTCGGTCGGGCAGGAGCAGTGAATTGATCCGTTCCACAAAATCCGGGAAAATATCAAGCAGAGCTTTGTCGATAAGTCTGTAGAATTCTTCATTGTCTTCTTCTGCAAACTTACCGGAGTTGACTATCTTGACAAGATCGTCACTTTGTCCGGCCGAAACTTTCCGTGTCACGAGTTTTGACAACTGATCGAGGCGTGCGGCATAGTTGGAGCATAACCCTATGAAGTTGCCTACGTAGGATTCAAGTTTTTTTGATGATGCCGCCAGCTTCTCCTGGCTGAGCCGGAGTCGCTTGAGAGAATTATAGGAATATATCAGAAGAATGATTGTGGCGATAAAAAGGATTGTTGTGATGATGACATAGAGAAGCATGTATTTACGTGAAGAGAGCGTCCTGTCACGTATATCGGCATCTATGAGAGGTATGATCGGGGCTATAGCCGGAGTACGCATCCGTATGTTGCTTGAGTTGGCATCTTCAAGAATGTAGTTGACATATCTGAAGGCATTGTCGATATCTCCGTGTTTATATACCCAATTGGCGAGTGTCGGGAGTGCCAGACCCTCATGCACGGAGCCTTTTATATCGCTTTCAGCTGCCAGAGCCAGATAACGGGCGTATTCTTTGAAGTCACCTTTATTACGATGTACTATGGCTAACTGATATGCAGCCATGGCATATAGATTGCTCTCTTGTGGAAGAGCACTGATAAGAGTCTCGAGCTGTGGCCTCGCCTCTCCCCATTTGTGCTCGTCGACCAGTCGTTCACCGTATATGAACTGATAAAATCTGTCGGAATCGGGAAGATAGCGAAGGAGGCTGTCGTCGCAGGCGTTGTATTTTTTCCGGTAGGTGTTGACATAATAATCGTGGTTTTCCACCCATGTCATAATGTAGGAATAACAACGTCGGGCCGTATGCCAATAGCTGATTTTATCTTCCGGAGCAGTTATCAAGGCGCTAAGTGAATCGAGTTTATGCAAAGCCGGAGGAAAGATTCCTGCTGTGGCGAGGGCGTCCACAAAAGCCAGGTCCCCTCTTAGGGATGATATGCTGTCGGGGAGTGAAGCAGACAGATCGAGAGCTTTGGCGGCATAGACAATAGCAGAGTCCGCCTCTGTCTGCCGATACCCCTCAGAAAGATTCACGTATGCCTGCCAACGTTCGTATGGAGTTGAGTTTACCGTTGCGAGATGCTTGATGGAATCAAGTTGATTCTCTTTGTGCTTCTTGTATGTACTTGAATTGTTGATTGTGGTGTTGAGTTGTTCAAGTGCTGATGTGGGAAGCACGTCGGAGGCTCTGTTTTCACCGGAGCAAGCGGTAAAAAAGAGGTAAAAAAACAGCATGGAAGCAATAAAAAGGGAGAAGGTGAGGAATTTTGTCGCTTTCATTATTATAAAGGTTAGTTGGGAAAGAGGTCTGTGAATCCGGATGGTGAGGTGTATCCGGAAGAAAGATATGCAAAATTAAAGAAAAAATATTAATTTTGCATCTTATTATGAATCCATCATACATTATATTTACACTTCCGAATGGCCTTCGCACTGTGTGCCGTCAAATAGAAGGGCTTGTGAGTTACATAGGGGTCGTAGTGAATGCCGGCAGCCGTGATGAAGGGGAAAAGGTGTATGGCCTGGCCCATTTTGTGGAACATACCATTTTTAAGGGTACTGACCGCCGGCGCAGTTGGCAGATCTCAAGTCGTATGGAGACCGTAGGGGGTGAACTTAACGCTTACACCTCGAAAGAGGAGACCATGATCTACACCAATGCCCCTGCGGGTTATGAAGCCAGGGCTCTCGAGCTTCTTTCCGACCTGATCGCTTCCAGTCGCTTCCCTGTTGAAGAGATAGAACGGGAGAGAGAAGTGGTGATCGAGGAGATACACAGTTATCTTGACAGTCCTTCAGATGCTGTATATGACGAATTTGAGGAGTTGGCTTATGCCGGTTCCGGACTTGCCCATAATATTTTAGGTTCTGCGGAAAGCGTGCGCAGACTTAACGGCCAGGATTGCCGACAATTCCTTGATAAATTTTATACTCCCGGAGAAATGGTGGTGTATTGCTGTACGCCGCTGGCTCCCGAGAAAATTCAGAAATTGGTTGATAAATATTTCGGACCGTTACATTTTGAAAATATCGGTAGAGACCGAGTGGCACCGCCACCCATGGAATCTTTTGAAATCCGCAGAGACCGTGGAAATCATCAGGCCAATACCATAGTAGGGGCGCGTGTATTCGGGCGACGTGACCCACGGAGGTTTGCACTTTTCCTTCTGAACAATTATTTAGGTGGACCGTGCATGAACTCAAGACTCAACCGCGAGTTGCGGGAGAAGCGAGGCTATGTATATGCAGTTGACAGCAATGTGAGTCTGATGAGCGATGCGGGTCTCTTGCTGATATATTATGGATGTGATCCTGCCAACGTCATGAAATGCCGTGACATCATATATAGGGAACTTGACCGGTTGGCATCGACACGAATGGCTGAACCGACATTTGAGAAAATCAAAAGGCAGTATTGCGGCCAATTGCTTGTAAGTTCGGATCATAGGGAAAGTCGCGCTATGGCTCTCGGAAAAAGTCTGTTGTATTATGACACGGTGCATGACATTTCCACTACCGCGTCAAATATAAATGAAGTGACGTCGGAACAGCTCAGAGATGTGGCCGCCATGATTATGGAAGGTAATAAAGGATTACTGACATTAGTGTGAGATAGCTGTAGGTGTGATTAATCACTTCCCGTTCGGTTTAACAATCCTCTTAAGGAGGAAAAGAGCATAATATGAAAATTGGTAATATAGATCTTGGAGAGCGACCGGTGATGCTGGCGCCTATGGAGGATGTCACAGATCCCTCTTTCCGTCTAATCTGCCGCGAACAAGGTGCGAAGATGGTTTATACGGAGTTTGTGTCATCAGAAGCTCTTGTGCGTAATATTGCGTCTACGGCACGTAAGCTTAACATAGACGACCGTGAGCGCCCCGTGGCTATACAGATTTATGGCCGTGATCCTGAGGCCATGGTAGAGGCTGCCAAGATGGTGGAGGATGCCGGACCTGACCTGATAGATATTAATTTCGGCTGCCCTGTAAAGAAGGTTGCCGGGAAAGGCGCGGGTGCCGGCATGTTGCGTGATATCCCCAAAATGTTAGCCATTACAGAAGCTGTAGTGAAAGCAGTGAATCTGCCGGTTACGGTCAAGACCCGCTTGGGCTGGGATTGTGAGAACAAGATAATTACCGATCTGGGTCCACGGCTTCAGGATTGTGGTATAAAGGCCTTGACAGTGCATGGACGCACACGTTCGCAGATGTATACCGGGAATGCTGACTGGAGTCTTATCGGGGAACTGAAGTCTGATCCTCGTATGGAAATTCCGATTATCGGCAATGGCGATATAACTTCTCCGGAAGGGGCGGCAGCTGCATTTGACAAGTATGGCGTGGATGGTATAATGATAGGTCGAGGTGCCATAGGAGCCACATGGATTTTTCACGACGTTGACCAATATCTACGGGAAGGACACTGGTCACCGTTGCCTGACGCCGAGAAATTCGCTTTGTTACGACGTCAGATAAAAGAAAGTATCGATAGGATAGATGAATACCGCGGCATCCTTCATATACGTCGTCATCTGGCTGCTACCCCTCTTTTTAAAGGTCTCCCGGATTTTCGTCAGACACGTATAAAACTCCTCAGGGCCGATACTGCCGAACAAGTAGAACATATAATCAGAGAAATTGAAGAGAAATATTTCAGTCATTAAATATACTTTGTGTGTTATATAATAGAACCACTGAAATAATGATTTAATGAAAAGAATATTGCTTCTTATGATTGTTCTGGCCATGCTGCCGGGAGTTAAGGCTCAGGTTATACAACAATATAAAGTTGAAATCGGGCAATTTGATAAAATAAAAGTTACTGACAACGTGAATGTTGTCTACAGATGTTTACCCGATTCCACCGGCTGGGCACAGTATTCCGGCAGAACAGAATTTGCCGATGCCTTTATACTTACGCCCAAGGAGGGGACCTTACGCATACAGGTCTCCACTCAGGATGTGGGCAATCCTGATTTGCCGACGCTTTATGTTTACTCGGATTTCCTGACTTCTGTCGAGAATTCTTCAACAGCCACGCTTTTAGTGGAAAATCCGGCTCCCTGCGCAGAGTTCTCTGCTAAGGAAGTAGGCAATGGTAAGATATTGGTTGAAGGAGTCAGAGCTAATGTGGTGAAAGGCTCAATATCTACCGGCAACGGTATGGTGTCTATCTCAGGCTCATGCAGGGATGCCGTTTACAAGATGGTTGGCACGGGAATAATTTCATGTGACCGGCTTGAGGCTCAGAATGTGCAGTGCAAGATATTGGGAGGTGGCACAATCGGGTGTTGGGCCGTAGAAAAACTATCGGCCAAAGGCATTGGTTCCACCAAGATATATTATAAAGGCGACCCGATAATCAAGAAGTCGGGTGGTGGGAAGCTGTTCCCCCTTCCGGAGGGTAGGCCGCTTGACGTTGTAATAGATGAAGATTAATGACAACTCTTCCCGTTCAGGGGATGAACCGACATTGAAACTACGCACGGCGCGTACTTTGAAATGGAATACCATTGACCGCCTGGCATCGCAGGTGTTATATGGTGTGGTAGGCGTTGTCTTGGCAAATGTGCTTTCACAAGAAGATTTTGGTCTTGTGGGGGCACTTCTTGTGTTTCAAGCATTTGCAATAATATTTGCCGACAGTGGTTTCGGAGCCGCATTGCTTCAGCGTAAAGATCCCACGGAAGAAGACTATTCCACAGTCTTTTGGTTTAATTTCATAGTGAGTGTGGGCATCTACTGGATATTATGGTTTGCCGCCCCCTTTATCGCTGAGATATTTCAGGGTGACCGTAGATTGATTCCTTTGTCAAAGATAATGTTTCTCACCTTCGTGCTCAATGCCTTGGGTATAGTCCAGACCAACCGACTTATGAAACGGATGGACGTTAAGATGATAGCTATTTCCAATCTTGTGGCACAGATAGTGGGTGGCGGTTTGGGAATATGGTTGGCATTGGCGGGTTATGGAGCATGGGCACTGGTATGGCAGTCGGTAGCTTTAGCAGGTGTAAAGACAGGTATGCTCTGGTTAACGGGTGACTGGTTACCGACGTGCTGGATAAAACGGGAATCGTTTCAGAGAATATGGAGGGTAGGTTTGAGTGTGTTTTCCTCCTCAATGCTTAATACGCTTTTTCTCAACATATATTCATTTGTGATAGGCAAGTTTTATACTTTGCGGGCATTGGGTGTGTATTCACAGGCTGACAAATGGAGCAAGATGGGGAGTGCATCCATGTCGCAGGTACT
>CAZPHL010000073.1:0-12455 GCA_964586465.1 uncultured Sangeribacter sp. | reverse complement strand
GCACCTTCTCTATTGGATTTAATGTGTCAATCTAATAAAATCAATCCATAATCAACAGACTATAATAATGAAACTCAATAAATATATTCTGACAACCGCTATTGCCGGCTTCGGCCTCGGACTATCTTCCTGTGGTTCCGACTGGCTTGATATCACCAACAATACGCAGGAGACCGTCGAAGACTATTATACCACAGAGGCCAATATCCAGCAGGCAGTCGTGGCAGCCTACGATCCCCTCCACTGGTTTGACTATGCCAACAATTACTGTGGCATCAATATCTATCCTGAAGTGCTGGCCGACCAATGCTTCCCGGGTGGCGGCGATGTCAACGATATGAACCAGTGGAAGACAGTGTTCAATTTCAATACGACTGCTACCATAGTGCTCGACACCAACTACTCCAACGCTTACTCCGGAGTGAAACGCTGCATAGATGCTCTCTACTACATGGATAACTATTGGAAGCCGGAAACATCAGAAGAACTCGCTAACCGCGAATACTACAGATCGCAAGTGCTCGCCCTCCGCGCATTCTTCTACAATTATCTCTGGCATTGGTGGGGCAACATTGCCTACTATGACACTGTTCTCGGTGGTGATTATCTGGCTCCTCAATATACTGCCGACGAAGTATATGAATTTATCATGAAAGATCTTGAAGATGTCATCGCAGCCAATAATCTTCCCGAGAAATGCTACGGTGGTGATTTAGGCCGTGTCACCAAACATTTCGTCTACATGCTTTATGCCGAAGTGGTTATGTACCAGAACGATGCTTCACGCAAGGGTAAAGCTCTCCAGTATATGGAAGAAATCATCAACTCGGGCAAGTATCAGCTTATGGGCAATTTTGCCGACATCTGGGAGGTTAGCGGCGAATGGTGTGACGAATCAATCTGGGAAATCAATTACTCCGACTATCTCGCCAACCGTAACTGGAGCTGGGGCGGCACCGCAGGAGGAACAGTCGTTCCCTGTATGATTCTTCCCCGTGGCTACAATTCATCTGACGGCATACACGACAATACAGGCTGGGGCTTCGGCACAGTGCGTAAGTCAACCTACGACTCTTATGATGCAGACGATGTGCGTCGCGACGTGTCTATCTGGCAACCGGAACCCGGTTCATATAACATAGGTTACCAGGACACCGGTTACTTTCTCGGCAAATATGCAGGCAAGATCGGCGGCAACTCAGGCCAGATTGCCGATGCGCTCCTCAACTACAACAACAACCTGCGTCTCTATCGTTATTCGGAGTGCCTTCTCAACGCAGCCGAGTTAGGCTCGGCCAACGCACAGACTTATCTTGACATGGTGCGTTCAAGAGCCGGGGTGCCTTCAGTGCCTGCCACTCTCGATAACATCATTCAGGAGCGTGCTTGGGAATTCCTCGGTGAAGGCAAACGTTACTGGGACCTTATCCGTACCGGCCTTGCAAAAGATCTCCTCGTAGCCGGCAACGAGATACCCGACGACCGCACAGGCAACTACACTGACAACAAGAAGTATCTCCCCTTCCCCCAGAGTGAGATTGACAAATGCCACGGCACTTTAAAGCAGAACGACCAGTATTTCCTGAATTGACATTCCCCTCACTAACAGAAAGACAACATGAAAGCAACAAATAAAATCTTCAAGCTTGGTGTGATGGCGGGCGCCGTTCTCGCAATGACCGCCTGCTCGCAAGAAAAAATCTTCGAACCCACAAGAGCCGGTTTGCCACAGGCATCCGATTATCAGATAGGGATAACCGTAGATGACCTGAACAATGTGGAGTTAAACATACTCGATAAAAACGGTAACAGAGCCACCGGGGTTTACCCGATATGGTATGTCAACGAAAGCCAGCGTCCTTCCACCACACTGACTTACCGCGACCTAATCACAATTGCCGGAGACTATCCGGTTGAGATGAAAGTAGGCAATGCCAACGGTGTATCTGAAGGGTCGGTGACAGGAACGATAAGAATTGACAAAACCATATTCGACTTCTCGCCCTATATGAAAGCGCTCACCGATAACTCTTCCAAAGAGTGGGCCGTAGACGGCACAAAGAGCGGCAACATGGGTTGCGGACCCGACGGTTCCGATCCAACCGGATGGTGGAACGGAGAACCTGGAGCCAAAGAAGCGGAAGGTGTCTATGCCAATATCTTGACATTCGGTGACACCGGCGCCGAAACTACTGGCACATACGTATTCGACCCCGGTACGGCAGGCACTTTCTATGTGAATACAGGCGTACACTCCCTTCCGGGCTATGAAGTGAATAATCCCGACGACGGCGCTGATTTCAGAGTAGCGGCTTCAGTAGTGGAGACAACCTTCACTCTGTCGGCAGAGGGTGCCAATCTCTACCTCGTGCTCCCCGCTGACACCCCTTTCCCATACGTACCCTCCGAGGAGGCTTTCGCCAATCCTAAATACAGGATCGCTTCATTCAGCAAAAGCGAGATCACACTGGTGCAGGATCTGAACGGAATATCATGGCAGTATATCATCGCACCCAAAGCTGATGCCGACGTGACAACTACCGGTTTCAAATATGACTCTGAGTATAATCTCTGGAAAAACGCTGATGTGAAGGTAGCATCCACATGGTTTGCCGACGGCAGCTGGAGCGAACTTCCCAACCAGCCGGATGTGACTCTCACAGACAACAAGGGAATCAGTTTCCACACACCGGCCGAAATGGGCAACGACCAATGGCAGGGTCAGGTGCATGTAGAGACCAACATCGAGGTACATTCAGGCATCACTTATGATTTCTCATGCAATGTCAATGTGCCTAAAGCGGGAGCCGTGACAGTCAAAGTGCAAAAACTCGGCGATGACGACACCTATTTCACTGCCGACCGTGTAGATGTGGAGCCTAACGGTTCAATCGTATGGTTCTCCGATGTAGAAGGTTTCGACGGTACGCTCAAGATAGCGTTTGACTTCGCCGGCTTCGGCGACTGCGACATCGTGGTGAGCAACATAGTTTTCAAAGAGCATCAATATGATGACGGCACCATTATTCCGGCCGCAGCGGCTGCCCCGACCATAGCTGACGGTGACAATATCTTCGCAGGATATGAGGTGGTAAAATACTCCACTTGGTTTGCCGACGGCAGCTGGAACAGCGATGCAGTTGAGCAACCCGAGATAATCTTCCTGAACGACGGTTACAGCTTTATCGCACCTTCAGGTGTCGGTCCCGATCAATGGCAAGGTCAGGTGCATGTCTGGACCAATGTAGAGACCTCAGCTGACAACAAATATGATTTCCTTATGACCATCGAATCTGACAAGGATATCAACGGGGTGACCGTGAAGATACAGAAAGGTGACTCACTCGGCGAGGACGGCGACACCGATGACAATACTTTCATCTCCCTTGACCGTGTAGATGTAGAGGGCGGCACACCCTACACTTACTTCTTCAAAGGAAAACAGGGCATCGACACCAAGAATCTGCAGGTATGCATGGACTATGCGGGAGCACCCGACAAAGCCAATATCACCGTATCCGGCATAAAGATGCAGGTGGCGAAATAGAAAGTTGGCTATTAATGACTGAGAAGTAATAATAAGTTTCACATATAAATACCGCTACAGGTATAAAACACAGGTAATCGGGCAGTGTCCCGGAGGGTGACGGGAGTCACTTTCCGGGACACATTTTAATCAAACAACCGTTTATTTCTGAAAAAAGAGAGTCTATAATTGCGTAAACCGCATTTTTGCCGTATTTTTGCAATTTGAAACAGTATGCAAGGTCAAACCGGCCTCATATACAATCTACAGAGTAAGACATCAACAATACTACGACGAATATTATGAATCTCTTTGACAGAATCAGCGAAGACATCAAGAAGGCCATGCTGGCCCGCGAGAAAGTGCGTCTTGAGGCTCTGCGCGGAGTGAAGAAAGAGTTCCTTGAGGCAAAGACCGCCAAGGGGGCGAATGGCGAGCTCACAGATGAGACCGCCACCAAAATTATGGTGAAGATGGTGAAACAGCGCAAGGAAAGCGCTAAAATCTACGAGGAGAACAATCGTCCGGAATTGGCGGCCAACGAGCTGGCTGAAGCTGCCGTGATCGAGGAATACCTTCCCAAACAGCTTTCTTCCGAGGAACTTGAGGCAGAGCTCAAGGCTATTATAGCCGAGACAGGCGCCACAGGTCCGAAAGAAATGGGCAAAGTGATGGGTGTGGCCACAAAACGTCTTGCCGGACGTGCCGAAGGCCGTCTCATCTCAGCCAAGGTCAAAGAGCTCCTCAGCTAATTCTTCCACCTCCAATTGAAACGACAATGCTAACACTCCAGACTATAAAGGCCGACCCCGATTTCGTGGTGAAACGCCTTGCAGTAAAAGGATTTGACGGTAAAGCCGTCATCACAGAGATTCTTGAAATCGATTCCGAACGCCGCCGCCTGCAACAGAAATGCGACAGTGATGCCTCTGAGCTCAAAAAGCTCGCGGCCTCGATAGGAGCTCACATGAAAGCGGGTGAGAAAGATCTCGCCGACCAAGCGAAGCAGCGTGTAGCCGACATAAAAGGTGAGGCGAAAGGTCTTCAGGACCGGCTTCAGGAATGTGAGGAAAAGATGCTTCAACTTCTTCTCACAGTTCCGAATCTACCTTGCGACGCTGTGCCCGAAGGACTCACAGCTGCCGACAATGTGGTTGAAAAGACCGGAGGCACGATGCCTGACCTCGGTCCGGACGCACTTCCACACTGGGAGCTGGCTAAGAAATACAATCTCATTGATTTTGAACTGGGAGTGAAGGTGACAGGAGCAGGTTTCCCCTTCTATATCGGGAAAGGAGCCCGTCTGCAACGTGCCCTCATCCAGTTCTTCCTCGATGAAGGCTGGAAAGCCGGCTATACTGAAGTGGAACCTCCGTTTGTAGTGAACGCGGCTTCCGGCTACGGCACAGGTCAGCTCCCCGACAAGGAGGGACAGATGTATCATGTCACTGCCGACGACCTCTATCTGATTCCCACAGCCGAGGTGCCCGTCACCAATATCTACCGTGATGTCATCATCCCCGGCGACGAGCTTCCTAAAAAGAACTGCGCCTACTCTCCATGCTGGCGTCGTGAGGCCGGCAGCTACGGAAAGGACGTGCGCGGTCTTAACCGCCTCCATCAGTTTGACAAAGTAGAGATCGTGCGCATCGAGAAGCCGGAAAATTCCTATGCAGCCCTCGAAGAGATGAAAGATCATGTGCAAGGTCTCCTTGAAAAATTGGGTCTTCCCTGGCACATCCTGCGTCTCTGTGGCGGTGACATGTCGTTCACTTCAGCCATCACCTTCGACTTCGAGGTGTGGAGCGCGGCTCAAGAACGTTGGCTCGAGGTATCATCGGTTTCAAACTTCGAAACCTATCAGGCCAACCGTCTCAAGTGCCGCTATCGTGACACCGACAAGAAGATAAAACTCTGCCACACGCTCAACGGCTCAGCACTTGCACTGCCGCGCATTGTGGCTGCGTTGCTCGAAAACAACCAGACTCCGGAGGGCATCATAGTGCCTGAATGTCTGCGTAAATATACAGGCTTCGATATAATCAACTAACACCCCGTTTCCGTGTCATCCTATATCAGTAAAGAAGAGAAACAGATTCCGATTGACGACCCGTCGGGAAAATGGTCGGAATTATACCTTCTTCCCGAGTGGGCCGAAGAATACTGCGATGTCTACACCGTCAAGAAATATGGCAAGTGGATAATGCTTAAGGCCCTCAAGAAGGAGTACGCAGATAATCCCGAGTATCAGGCAAAGCTTGAAAAAGAGTTTGACGTGCGCTATAATCTGCTCCATCCCAATCTGGTAATCGTCAACGATTTCGAGGTTGTGCCCGGAGTGGGTAAAGCCATAATCACCGACGACATCTACGGCTATTCCTTGCGACGTCTCATAGACGAGAAACGTCTCACCCCGAAGATAGTGCATCGGCTTCAGACTCAGTTGCTCGATGCCATGCAGTATATTCAGGAGAATCATATCCAGCATGTACCCATCACTCCGGAAAACATCATCTTTACCGAATACAACGAGAATCTCAAGCTGGTGAATGTAGGATATGACCAGACAGGTTCACTCTCGGAACAGGATACGAGAGCCGATATCGAAAGCTATGGAAAAGTGCTCAACGAAGTGCTTGACCATCTTCCCACCAACCTGCCCAAACTCCGTAAGATAGCCCGCAAATGTGAAGATAAGGAACACCCCTACCGTACGGTTGATGAGGTGCATCTCGCTATGGAACGCCGCAGTTCGAGCCAGCTATATGTATTTCTCTGCATCTTCATAGTCCTTATGGCCGCGCTCCTGGTGTGGCTCACATTTATTTGAAACCGCCAAGGGCCTCCCGCCCCTGTAAACCTATAGATATGATCGAAATAAAGACCATAGAGCCCACCAAGGCCAATCTCAAGCAATTCACTCAGTTTCAGATCGACTTGTATGATGGCAACCCCTACTTCGTGCCTCCTCTTATCACTGATGACGTGGAGACTCTTTCGCCCGATATAAACCCGGCGTTCGACTTCTGCGAAGCAGTCTATTTCATGGCCTACCGTGACGGCAAACCGGCCGGGAGAATAGCCGGCATACTCAACAAGCAGGTCAACGAGCATCACAAGTCGCAGAATGCCCGATTCGGCTTCATCGACTTTATCGATGACCTCGAAGTGTCGGCTGCTCTTATGGAAGCCGTGGAGAACTGGGCCCGTGAGAAAGGCATGAAGAAACTGATAGGGCCTCTCGGATTCACCGATCTTGACCATGAAGGAATGCTTGTGGAAGGTTTTCAGGAACTCTCCACCATGGCCACCATCTATAACAACGCCTACTATCCTCAGCATCTTGAAAAGCTTGGCTACAAGAAAGAGAGCGACTGGGTGGAGTTTATTATCGATGTGCCCGACAGTGTGCCTGAGAAGATGAATCGTATCGCCGAACTGGTGAAGAAGAAATACGGCCTGAAAGTGTTGAAGTATGACAACCGCAAGCGCATCAAGGCAGAATATGGCCGGGCCCTGTTCCACCTGATTAACGATTCATACGACGGTCTTTACGAATATTCTCACCTTACCGAGCGGCAGATTGACTACTATATAAATCTCTATCTCGATCTCCTCAACCTTGACCTGGTGACACTCATAGTCGACAAAGAGGGGAAACTCGTGGGAGTGGGCATCTCCATGCCCTCCATGAGCCGTGCCCTCCAGAAAAGCAAGGGAAAATTGCTTCCCTTCGGCTGGTGGCACCTGCTTAAAGGTCTGAAAGGAAAGAACGACCGTGTGGATCTTCTCCTCGTGGCTGTGAAACCGGAATATCAGAATAAAGGAGTCAACGCATTACTGTTTCAGGATCTTATCCCATATTATCAGAAAAACGGCTATAAATGGGCGGAATCCAACCCTGAGATGGAGACTAACGCCAAAGTGCAGAGTCAATGGGAATACTTCAACTACCGGCAGCATCGCCGTCGCCGCTCGTTCTATAAGGAGCTGTAGCGTAACGTAGTTCACCACATAAACTTCTGATGAATAATAAGAATACTACCAAAACCGGAGCAGAGACAGTAAATCCCTACGACAATACCCGGGAGAAGGGTGAGCAAGTGGAGGAGATGTTTGACTCTATCGCTCCCGCTTACGATTTTATGAACACGGCGATGACCTTCGGGCTTCATCGCCGTTGGCGCAATAAAGCCCTTAAAGCCGCTATAGCCTCTCTTTCCGCCACTCCGGACTCGATACTTGATGTAGCCACCGGCACAGGCGATGTGGCTTTCAAATTACACTCGCTGCTGCCATCGGCCCGCATCACCGGTATCGATCTCTCGACAGGAATGCTCGATGTGGCGCGTAAAAAACTCCGGACGCTCCCCCAAGAGGAGCAAGATCTTTTGGCTTTCGGAAAAGCTGACTGTCTCGCCCTCCCCTACCATGACGGAGAATTCGGCCTGATAACCGTGGCGTACGGTGTACGAAATTTCGAAAACCTTCTCCAGGGCCTGTGCGAGATGCGCCGTGTGATGAAACCCGGCGGCACGCTCTGCATCATCGAGTTGTCATGTCCGGAAGGTAAGCTCACCGGTTTCGGCTACCGCATGTATTCACGCCATCTGATTCCGGCAGTGGGGCGTATGGTGAGCGGCGACAGCCGGGCCTACACCTATCTTCCGGAAAGCATAGCCGCCGCGCCCCAACGTGAGGCAATGGCCGGTGTGCTACGGAAAGCCGGGTTCACCGACATAACCTACAAATCGCTCACATTCGGAGCCGTAACCTATTATATAGCTAAATAATCCGGTAAACTCGATGGAGAGAAAAGATTTTGAAATAATGGCTCCGGTAGGGAGCTATGAATCGCTTGCGGCCGCTTTGGCCGCAGGCGCGGATGCAGTCTATTTCGGTATCGAGGGCTTGAATATGCGTTCACGCTCAAGTGCTAATTTCACTACCGATGACATGCGTCGCATTGTAGAGGAGTGTGAGGCCAAGGGTGTGAAAACCTATCTCACAGTCAACACTATAGTCTATGATTCTGATATCTCGCTACTGCACACGATCATCGACTCTGCAAAGGCTGCCGGTGTGTCGGCAATAATCGCTTCCGACATTGCCGCCATACTTTATGCGCGCAGTATAGGCCAGGAGGTGCATATCTCCACTCAGGTGAATATCACCAACATAGAGGCTGTACGTTTCTATTCACAATGGGCCGATGTGATGGTGCTTGCCCGCGAACTGAATCTCGATCAGGTGCGCGCCATCTACGATGCCATCGAAGCCGAAGGCCTGACGGGGCCTAACGGAAAGCCGATACGTCTGGAGATGTTCTGCCACGGCGCGTTATGCATGGCCGTGAGCGGGAAATGCTACATGAGCCTCCATGAGATGAACTCCAGTGCCAACCGTGGCGCATGCAACCAGATATGCCGTCGCTCTTACACAGTGAGAGACCGTGAAACGGAGGAGGAACTCGTAGTGGACAATAAATTCATAATGTCGCCCAAAGATCTCAAGACCATCCATTTTCTTGACCGAATGGTAGAAGCGGGAGTGAGGGTATTTAAAATAGAGGGTCGTGCCCGAGGACCGGAATATGTGCGTGAGGCAGTTGAGAGTTATTCCGAGGCTCTGCAGGCCATTTGCGACGGCACCTATTCCGGAGAGAAGGTAAAGGAATGGGACGAGCGCCTCGGAAGAATCTTCAACCGAGGATTCTGGAATGGCTACTATCTCGGTCAGCGTCTCGGTGAATGGAGTAGTAAATACGGTTCGTCGGCCACACGTACGAAGGTATATGCGGCAAAAGCTATAAGACATTTCCCCAAAATAGGTATCGGTGAATTTCAGATGGAGGCCGGAGAATTGAAAATTGGTGATGAAGTGGTGGTGACCGGTCCGACTACGGGGGCCCTGATTTTCAAAATCAAAGAATTGCGTGTGGACCTCAAGCCGGTGGATGCGGTGAAGAAAGGCGACCGCTTCTCCATGCCCGTGCCGGAAAAAGTGCGCGCCTCCGACCGTCTCTACCTCTGGCGAGATAACGTCAGGGCAACGAATGAGTGATAAAAGTTGGAAGAGTGATTTTTTTTATTTACTTTTGCAGAAATATTCTAACCTAAAGTCTTATAAAGATGAAAAGATTTCTCTTTGCCTCCCTTCTTGCAGCGGGTTTGCCGCTGATGGCCTCCAACACCTACATGGAAGCCCCGGCTCCTGCACCCGGTGTAGTAGTGCCTGATTCCACAGGTTTCAAATTTACCGACATCAAGGTAAACAAGACCACTCCAGTGAAAGACCAGAACAAATCGGGCACATGCTGGAGCTTCTCCGGCACTTCAGTGCTTGAGGAAGACGTGCTACGCAAGGGTGGTCCTGAACTTGATCTTTCGGAAATGTGGACTGTGCGCAACTGCTATATTGACAAAGCCAAGAAATATATCCAGACCCACGGCAACCTCAATTTTGCACAAGGCGGCTCATTTGCCGACGTGCTCTATTCACTTGAGAATTACGGTGCGATTCCCGAAGAGGCTTACGCCGGCCTTAACTACGGAGAGAAGAAACACAGCCATTATGAGATGGAAAGCGCCCTCAAGGCTTATCTTGACGCAATAAAGAAAAACCCCAACAAGAAACTCTCTACCGCATGGCTCCCCGGCTTCATCGGTATCCTTGACGCTTATCTGGGCCCGGCTCCCGAAACTTTCACTTATAACGGCAAGACCTACACTCCGAAATCATTCGCACAGGAGATGGGCATAAACGCCAACGATTTCATCAATATCACCAGCTATACACATCATCCCTTCTACGAGACTTTCGCACTTGAAATTCCTGACAACTGGCTCTGGAGCCAGTGCCAGAATGTGCCTATCGAAGAGCTCAAGGAGATTGTTGATAACGCTATCAACAACGGCTACACCGTAGGTTGGGCAGCTGACGTTTCCGAAGGGGGTTTCAAATGGAACAAGGGTTATGCAGTGAATCCTGTGCCCAAGACAGGTGAAGATCTCGAAGGCACCGAGCTCAGCCGTTGGGTGAAACTTTCCGACCGTGACCGCGAGAATGCCACTTATGATATCAAAGGCCCCGTAAAGGAGAAGAAGGTCACTCAGGATATGCGTCAGGAAAGCTTCGATAATTTCCAGACTACTGACGATCACGGTATGGTAATCATCGGTATCGCACAGGATCAAGAGGGCAACCGCTACTATAAAGTGAAAAACTCTTGGGATACCAATCAGGTTTATGATGGCTACCTCTATGTTTCCGAGCCATATTTCCTTGAGAAGACCCTGAGCGTAATGGTAAACAAAGATGCTGTTCCTTCCAAGATTTCAAAGAAATTCAAAAACTGATAAGAAAGACGGAATAAACCGTCATCAGCTTTGACACATAACACTGAAGAGCCCGTCCCGCCTGTGTGTGGAATGGGCTCTCTTCAATTGAAAATAGAATTTACAGATGGGTGAAGTAAAAGCAAAAAAGGCTTTGGGGCAGCATTTCCTGAAGGACCTCAATATTGCCGAACGTATAGCCGACACTATTGAACCGGGTCACCTTCCCGAAAATGCCAAAGCGTGGGGAACCCTCCCCGTGCTTGAAATAGGTCCCGGCATGGGTGTGCTCTCTCAATTTCTTCTGAAATCGGGTCGCAAAGTAAAGGCTGTAGAGCTCGATAGCGAAAGTGTGGAGTTTCTTCACAGGGTCTTCCCTGACCTTGACGTGATCGAGGGAGACTTCCTAAAGATGGATTTGAATGACGTGTTTCCCGAAGAGGGAGATTTCGCTCTTATAGGCAATTACCCCTACAATATTTCTTCTCAAATATTTTTTAAGGTTCTTGACTACAAAAGCCGGATTCCTGTGGTGGCCGGCATGTTGCAGAAAGAGGTGGCACAACGCATCTGTTCCAAACCGGGGTCAAAGGTCTACGGCATCCTTTCGGTTCTCCTTCAGGCGTGGTATGATTGTGAATATCTCTTCGATGTGCCCCCCGGTGTCTTCAGCCCTCCACCGAAAGTGATAAGCGGAGTACTGAGGCTGACACGTAACTCCCGCACTGAATTAGGTTGTGACGAGAAACTCTTCAAGACAGTGGTAAAGACTGCTTTCGGCCAGCGACGTAAGACCCTGCGCAATTCTCTTTCCGGTCTTATACCTGCCGGGTCGCCACTTCTGCAAGACCCGGTGCTTTCCTTGCGTCCCGAACGACTCGATGTCGAGGAGTTTATCAGGATCACCACCCTATTATCACCACATAATCCGTAATCAGCACCTTACAATCCGTAAGGTTGGAGTCAGTAGCACCTGTGAATCGTAATACATGTTAATTGAGGCGAAACAATCCCCTTGTTTCGCTTTTTTTTGTTAATTTTGCATTTTAATCCCTATATTCCATATTATTTATAATTATGGCAAATCAAGAGCTTACAGAACAAGAGATAGTGCGCCGCAACAGTATGCAGGCGCTCCGCGACCGCGGCATAGAGCCCTATCCCGCTGCCGAATATAAAGTGACCGGCCATTCCGCCGAAATCAAGGAGAATTTCAAAGACAATGAGGAGCCACGTCGCGAAGTGACTGTGGCAGGCCGTATCATGAGCCGACGTATCATGGGCAAGGCCTCTTTCATGGAGCTGCAGGACGCTGACGGACGTATCCAGGTGTATGTCAGCCGCGATGACCTCTGTCCGGGGGAAGATAAGGATATGTATAATGTAGTCTTCAAGAAACTTCTTGACATAGGTGATTTCATTGGTGTCAAGGGCTATGTGTTCCGTACGCAGATGGGTGAAATCTCCATCCATGCCGAGGAGATCGCAGTGCTCTCAAAGAGTCTCCGTCCTCTGCCTGTGGTGAAGATGAAAGATGGCAAAGCTTACGACGCATTCACCGACCCCGAGCAGCGTTATCGCCAGCGCTACGT
>CAZPHL010000072.1:10207-12809 GCA_964586465.1 uncultured Sangeribacter sp. | reverse complement strand
TTTTTCAGTTCTTTCCGTATTTTTTCAGTTCTTTCCGGAGAAAGAAATTATTAATTTTCAAATTACTGATTTAAAAAAATTGGTTATCTTTGCAGTCACTATGCCACGAGACCTCATAAGCAGATATGTCTGGATTGTAGATACCCTCTCACGTTACGAGCGGCTGTCACGTCAACAGCTCAATAAACTTTGGGTGCGTTCTCCCTATTCCAACGGGGAGGAGATGCCCGAGCGCACTTTCTTCAATTACCGGAGAGCCATAGAGGAGAATTTTCAGATAGACATAGTGTGCGACAAACAGGGGCGTTATTCCATCGACAGGCAGAATTCGCGTCAGACACGGGCCTTCACCAACTGGATGCTTGATTCCTATGCCGTGAGTTCGGCTATCAAAGGTGGCGACACCCCTATGGACAGGGTTGAGATAGAGGATGTGCCCTCGGCGCGCGAGTTTCTTCCCGCCGTGCTCGACGCCATACGCAATTCACATCGCATCTCTTTCACTTACGCAGGGTTCAACCGATCCCGTGCGGAACATGACATCAGGTTTCACCCCTACTTTCTGAAACGTTATAAACAACGGTGGTATATGATAGGATTAAGGGAGAAAAGCGGTGATATCCGCACCTATGCCCTCGACCGTGTGAAAGACATGGTCACACTTGACGAGCCTTTCGAGAAGCCGGCTGATCTTGAGATGAACGATCTTTTCGGTAATATCATAGGTGTCACTACTTCACAGGCTCCCGTGAGAACCGTAAGGCTTCAGACCACTCCCCGACAGGCAAAATATTTCCGTGCTCTGCCGCTTCATCCGTCGCAACAGGAGACCGTGCATGATGACTATTCGGTTTTCACATATCAGCTTAAGCTCAACTACGAGCTTGCCCATGAAATACTCGCTCTCGGAGATTCGGTGAAAGTGCTCGATCCTCCCGAACTGAGGGCTATGGTGCTCACCCAGCTCCGTGACACTCTCAAACAATACGATATACAGTAAATGGATTTTTCACGTCATATAATACCGACCGACGCAACGGTCAAAGATGCTTTGGCTGCCATTAACGCCCTGTCAGGGGAGTCGATGACTCTGTTTGTGCTTGACTCGTCACAACGGCTTGCCGGGACAGTGACCGACGGAGATATCAGACGCGCCTTGCTGCACGGTGTGGGACTGGCTGAACCGGTGAGCAAGGCGATGCACCGCAAATTTTTAGCCATCCATCCCAAAGATGATGTGTTGAACCGTATGTCTGAAGGGCGCAAACGCAAACTGTCGTTGCTTCCCGTGCTTGACAAGGAGGGCCATATAAAAGAAATAATAGATCTCAAGACGGTAAAGACACTTCTTCCGATTGATGCGGTGCTTATGGCCGGAGGAAAGGGGGAACGTCTCCGACCACTCACGCTGAAGACTCCCAAGCCCTTGTTGCCCGTGGGGGGAAAACCGATCATAGATTATAATATAGATGAGTTGGAGCGGTGTGGAGTAGGCCATATATTTGTGACCACCAATTATTTAGCCGATAAGATAGAGAAATATTTAGCCAAGAGGAGCGGCACGGCCGTCGTGGAATGTGTGAGAGAGCCTCGTCGCCTCGGCACGATGGGGAGTCTTGCGCTTATCGAAGGTCTGGAGAGTGATAATGTGTTGATGATGAACTCAGATTTGCTCACCACAATAGATTTCGAGGCCATGTATCTTCACCATATCATCCATAAATCAGATCTCACCATGGCAGGGGTGCCTTATACCGTCTCAGTGCCCTACGCGTTGATGCGTATAAAGAACGGTCATGTAAAGGAACTCGAGGAGAAACCGACTTACAACTATTTTGCCAATGCGGGTGTTTATATTTTGAAACGTCGCCTGATAGAAAGAGTGACAAAAGGTGAATATCTCGATGCTCCCGATTTTATCTCCTCTCTGATTTCAGACGGAGGTAAGGTGGGGTGTTATCCAATTGAGGGGACCTGGATCGATATAGGGTCGCCCGACGATTACCGGTATGCCAACGAACTGATGGAACGACGCCACGGCATGTTATAAAAGGGGAACTACAACTACATAACCAAAACCAAGAAAAAACGATAGGATTATGGCAGAATCAAATTTCATAGACTATGTAAAGATACTCTGCCGCTCGGGCAAGGGCGGTGCAGGGAGCCGTCATTTCCACAGGGCGAAGTATGTGCCCAAAGGTGGTCCTGACGGAGGCGACGGTGGTCGCGGAGGCCATATCATTCTGCGTGGCAACCGCCACATGTGGACACTTCTACCGTTACGTTATCAGCGTCATGTCTTCGCTACCGACGGGGAAAGCGGCGGCGCGGGTCGCTCGTTCGGTAAAGATGGAGAAGACCGAATCATAGAGGTGCCGGTAGGCACGGCTGTATTTGATGCCGAGACCGGGGCTTTTATTTGTGAAATCACGGAAGACGAACAGGAAGTGAAACTCCTGCGCGGAGGAAAAGGGGGTCTTGGCAACTGGCATTTCGCCACTTCCACCAACCGCGCTCCGCGTTATGCGCAGCCGGGACAGCCTGCCATAGAGAAGGCTGTAGTGCTTGAGCTGAAGCTTCTCGGCGATGTGGGTCTGGT
>CAZPHL010000072.1:4736-10107 GCA_964586465.1 uncultured Sangeribacter sp. | reverse complement strand
CACCGTGATCTTGACGTGCGTCACCGTGTGGCCGAAGAAGATGAGTTCATATTCCATCAGGATGATTCCGAAGAAGATCTCCCCGAAATGACCGATGAGGATTGGGAAGATGAGTTCTGGGATGAAGAGGATCAAGTGAACGGATAAATATATATGGGACCGCTTGAAATAAATCTGCATACAATCCTGCGAGAGAGACTCCCCCGCAGGATTGGTCGTTTTGTACCCGGATTCATGATCACGGGTCTTGAGAAGGTGATACACCAAGAGGAGCTGAATGAAATGCTGCGCATGGCCTATCCGGCGCGAGGTTCGGCATTCGCACGGCGCATACTTGAATACCTTGATATAACGTTGGAGGTGGAGGGTCTCGACCGCTTGCCGTCGAAAAGACTCATGTTTGCCTCCAATCATCCTTTGGGTGGTCTTGACGGTATAGCTCTTATTGCCGTATTAGGAGAGAGATACGGTGACAACGGTGTACGTTTTCTTGTGAACGATATGCTTATGAATGTGGAGCCCCTGCGTGATGTGTTCCTGCCGATAAACAAATATGGTAGCCAGGGGCGAGCTGCGGCTGTGGCTATAAATGAGGCTATGGCATCTTCCATGCAGATACTCCAGTTTCCGGCGGGACTTGTGTCCAGAAAGCATAAGGACGGGTCGATTTCCGATCTTGAATGGCAGAAGGCGTTTGTGGCAAAGGCTATAGAATATGAGCGCGATATTATACCGGTGAAGTTTGAGGCCTACAATACTTCACGATTTTATAATACGGCCCGTTGGCGCAAAAAGTTGGGTATGAAAATCAACATAGAGCAGGCCTTGCTTCCCGGGGAGGTTTGCAAGGCCCGTGGGTCAAAATTCAGGATAATATTCGGCGAGCCTGTAAGCTGGGAGAGTCTCAAGGCTTCCGGAAAGAATGTAAAGGTGCTTGCTGCTGAAATAAGAGATAAAGTCTACCGCCTCCGCCCTACTGATACATAGATGTACTTATTACAATCCGTAGTATATAATTTTGAGTTTCTGTATTGAAATTAAATATGCGGTGTTTCGCATGATCAATACATTTGACAGTATTTAATTGAGTACATATTTAGTACGATTCTTTTAGACCTTCATATTACGTTCCATCCCATACTCTTTATCCGGAGGTAAAGATTTCACCGCTATTGCGGGATACTATCCATTTGTAAGCCAAAGATGAGTATTTATGGTTAAAGTAATAAGGAAGAACAAGCAGAATCCGAAGCTTGTCCAGACAATGATGAAAGACGGACGGGCAAGTCTGGCCCTTGAGTATTATCTTGGGCGTAGTGAAACTCCTGTGTTTGATGAAAAGGGATGTCAAGTATTCTACACGTCCGGTGCGATGTTAGGGAAACCAAAGTACAAAATCAAGCATTTTCGTAGACGAGAATCCCTCAATCTTTATATTTACCCTACGCCACGTAATCAGGAGGAACGCCGACATACCAAAGACACCTTGGTTTTAGCTGAGAAAATAAGATTTGAGCGTGAACAGGAATTTCTTGAAGACAGAGAGGGCTACAGACTTAGAAAAAATCGGGAGCACGATTTTTTGAAATTTTATTACCGACATTGTGAAAACGAGTTATATTCAAAACCGGTTAGGGCTACCTATAAGACTTCTTATAACCGTTTTGTAAAATTTATAGAAACAACGCCACGGTTTCAACGCTATCTCCATTGCCTGCGTATGGATATGATCACTACAGAGATGGTGGCCGGTTTTACTGAATATTTAAAAAAGGTTGCTAAAGGCGAGGGTGCACATAAATCTTACCACATGTTCCGCTCGGTGATTAACCATGCAGTCGAAGAGGGTCTTATGAAGAAGAATCCAAGCAAAGGGATTGTAGTGCAAAGGGATGTCAACACTCTCAAAAAGGATATTCTGACAATGGAGGAGATAAAGCGCCTTGCGGCCACACATTATGCCGGAGAGGATAGAGCAGTACAAAGGGCATTTTTATTTTCATGTCTCACAGGGATAAGATGGTGTGATGTTTCAAATCTCACATTCGGAAATATTGATTTTGAAGCACGGCTACTGATATTTAATCAGCGTAAGTCAATAGGGAGAAGTGCCCATAGCGGAGTCACGATTCCTTTAAATCCTACGCTTCTCAAATTGATAGGTTCTCCTGCTAAAAAAGGTGATTGTTCGGAGAAGATCTTCCCGATTACCTGTTTTCCAACAACTGTCACTGATAGATTGAAAAAATGGGTAAAGAAAGCGGGCATTGATAAGAAGATTTCTTGGCATTGTGCACGTCATAGTTTTGCGGTCAATGTATTGGTGAGAGGTGCCAATATAAAGACAGTGGCATCACTCATGGGCCATTCAAGTATAAAAATGACAGAGAAATATCTTCATGTCATTGATCAGCAAAAACAGGATGCTATCAACAGTCTTGGAGATCTGGATATATAAACTTTCTCTATTACATTCCCTTAATTAATAACATTTTTATAGAAGAATAGTAAAACATGGTTTAAATAGTACGATATAAGTACGGATTTAAATTTATAAATAATTGATAATCAATAGGGAAGATTAATATAATAGAAGTATTGTTAGTTATTAGCAGGTCAGTGAAATGTTATATTAACTTTATTTAAGTAAAAATTAAGAAAATCACTATTTTTTAAAAATTTTTATGATTATATTTGTACAAAATTATAAAAATATCTAAATTTGCACTCCAAATATCACTCTTGTATTGAAAGCTGAGGCAATCGATACAAAGACAACCATAAAAACTCATTGGGAAAAAAGCCCATAAAAAACTCGCTAACACTCTTATTTTTAGATCCTTAATATGCGATAACCCAATTTAACCTGAACTAATAACTAACAATGAACGCAAGGAAAATTTTTGTAGCAAGCATGCTTGCTGTCGGCGGAATCACTCTTGGAACCGCCATTCCTCTCGTGACGGCAATGCCGGCGTCTGCTCAGGCAGCCACGATTAAAGCGTCAGGCGTAGTGTACGACTCGACCGGTGAACCCGTTATCGGCGCTACTGTCATGGAGAAAGGCACGTCAAATGGTACGGCCACCGACATTGACGGTAAGTTTTCGCTCAACGTGAAGCCCGGAGCGACACTTATCGTATCTTACGTAGGCTGTGAAACTCAAGAGGTGAAAGCTGCACCCGACATGAAGATCACTCTCAAGGATTTATCATCAAGCCTTGATGAGCTCGTTGTCGTAGGTTTCGGTACTCAGAAGAAGGTAAACCTTACCGGTTCTGTATCAACCGTTGACACTCAGCTTCTTAACGACCGTCCTGTAGATAACGTGGCTGTAGCCCTCCAGGGTGCCGTGCCGGGTCTGCAGATTAACCTCAGCAGTGGTGCGCTTGATAACAATCCATCAATCAACATCCGTGGTAACGGTACTATCGGTGACGGCTCAAGCGGTGCTCCGCTCGTGTTGATCGACGGTATGGAGGGTGATATCAACACCATCAACCCTCAGGACGTTGAGAGCATTTCAGTATTGAAGGATGCGGCAGCAGCTTCTATCTATGGTTCACGTGCTCCTTTCGGTGTGATCCTCGTGACTACCAAGAAAGGTAAAGCCGGAAAAACTCAAGTTTCTTATCAGAACTCCTTCCGTTGGGCAAGCCCCATCAATATGGTACACACTCTGGAATCTATTCCATTCGTAGCATACTTCAACGACGGTTGTGTGAATACTGATGGTTGGTCTCCTCACTTCTCAGGTGATCATCTTCAGAGAATTGAGGATTACTACTATGGCAAGATGGATCCCTCCAATACTATTCCCGCTGCTTCCAACGGCTATTGGGAGGATGGTTATGCAGCAGGTAATGCCAATGTAGACTGGTATGGCGAGGTGTACAAGAACAGCAACTTCTCACAGGAGCACAATATCTCCATATCGGGCGGTACAGAAAAAGTAAATTACTATTTCTCAGGTAACTTCGCTGACCATGACGGCTCACTCCGTCTCGGTAAGAACGACAAGAAGTCTTACAATGTTACAGGTCGCTTCTCGGCTCAGATGTTTAACTGGTTGCGTATCACCTTCAGCAGCCGCTGGAACCGTCAGGACTTTATCCGTCCCGCCACTCTGACCAACAACCTCTATCAGACTCTCGGTCGTCAGGGCTGGCCTACTCTTCCGCTGTATGATCCCAACGGTTACTATTATGATGCTCCGTCTCCCGCTCTCGGTCTTGTAGAGGGTGGTAAGGATACAACTCAGACTGACCGCAACATCAACCAGCTTGACCTTACCTTCAATCCTATGAAGGGATGGGATATTCATGCCGAGTTGAACTACAGCGTTCTTTCTGAGACCCGTCATTGGGATTCTCTTGTAAGATATAACCATGACGTAGAAGGCAATCCTTACGTTTACTCAAGAGGCAGTAATGTGCATGAGGATTACAAGAAGGAGAACTTCTTCAACGTAAACCTCTATACCAATTACAACTGGACAATAGCTGAGAAGAACGATTTCCATGTGATGCTCGGTTTCCAGACTGAGAACATGAATCAGCTCGTTTACGGTCTCCAGCGTAATGGTATCCTCGTTGATAATCTTCCTGTAGTAGATCTTACCAGCGGTCTTGATTACGATGGCAATCCTGTGACTCCAAGTGTGAACGGTGCAAAATATGCATGGGATACTTCAGGTTTCTTCGGTCGTATCAACTACAACTATGACAGCCGTTACCTTTTCGAGGCTAACCTCCGTTATGACGGTACCTCACGTTTCCGCAGCGACCGCCGCTGGATCTGGCTCCCTTCATTCTCAATCGGTTGGAACATCGCCAATGAGAAATTCTGGGAAGAGTATACCACTGTATGTGATCAGTTGAAGCTTCGTGCATCTTGGGGTGAGCTCGGTAACCAGAACACCAAAAACTGGTATCAGACTTACCGTGTGCTCGGTATCGGTATCGGTAACGGTGGCTGGCTCCAGAATGGTTTGAAGCCCAATACTGTAGGCTTCCCCGCTCTTGTATCGGAGGTCCTTGGTTGGGAGAAGGTTTACAACTGGAACATCGGTCTTGACTTCGGTTTCTTCAACGGCCGTCTTCGCGGTACAGCCGAGTACTTCGTACGTAGCACAAAGAACATGGTAGGTCCCGCTCCCGAGCTTCCCGCAACTCTCGGTACAAGTGTGCCTAAGACCAACAACACCGACCTTCGTTCAAACGGTTGGGATTTTGAAATCGCATGGAACGACCGTACTTCCTTCGGCCTCGGCTACAGTGCCAAGTTCGTTCTTTCAGACGCACGTATCAAGATTACCAACTATCCTAATAACCCGTCACAGTCTCTTGGCAACTATATCACAGGTCAGTAT
>CAZPHL010000072.1:0-4636 GCA_964586465.1 uncultured Sangeribacter sp. | reverse complement strand
TCTTACATCCGTCTGAAGAACCTCCAGGTAGGTTATTCACTTCCTCAGAGCGTTGTAAGCAAAATCGGTTTCCAGAAGATTCGTTTCTACTTCTCAGCAGAGAACCTCTGGACAGGCACCAAACTGTCATCACTCTTCGATCCCGAGACAATTGACGACCCCAACGGTTGGGGTGGATGCACCTATCCTCTTTCACGTACATTCTCTTTCGGTCTTAACCTCACTATCTAATCGGTTTAGTGTAGAAGGTTTAAAGTTAAAGGTTTAGACTTTAAAGATTTCCACAGAGAATTGAAATTGAATGACAGACAATAAATAATCGAAAAAATAATGAAAACCAGAATATTTTTTAAGGGAGCGCTTGCATTGGCAGTAGCGGCTACGTTCACTTCCTGCAACGATTATCTTGACAAGGTGCCTGAATCACAAGTGACTCCTGAGAACTATTTCAATCAGGAGGCTCATTTGGAGGCTTATGCCAACAATTACTATACCTCCATACTACCTTCAAGTGGTAACTGGAGCTATGGTATATACGGAGATGACCTCAATACCGATAATATGGTGTCTCTCAACTATGATGACATTTATATTCCCGGAAAGTGGCACACATCAATGTCTGACGGTAATTATACGTTTACCAACATCAATAACTGCAACTACTTCTTTGATCAGGTTCTGCCTAAGTATGAAGAAGGTATGATTAACGGCAACGAAAACAATATCCGCCACTATATCGGTGAGATGTATTTCATGCGTGCCTACTCCTATTTTATCATGCTTCAGAGATATGGTGACTTCCCTATCATCAAGACATGTCTTCCTGACGATTTGACAGTCCTTTCAGAGGCCAGCCGTCGTTATCCATGTAATGAAGTTGCACGTTTCATTCTTGAGGATCTTGATAATGCGTATACTTACATGAAAGATGCTCAGATGGCACGTACACGTCTTAATGCCGATGTTGCCCGTCTTATAAAGAGCCGTGTAGCTCTCTATATGGGTACATGGCTTAAGAACTTCGCCGAGACACCGTTCGTACCTAACGGTCCGGGTTGGCCGGGAGCTACTAAGGAATATAATGCCAATTATCAGTTCCCCGCCGGTTCTTTGGAGAACGAATATAACTGGTTCCTTGATCAGGCTATGGCTGCTGCTGATGAGGTTGCCTCTTCCGCAACTCTTATGCAGAACACCGGTGTTGTTCCTCAGACAGAGGGAGCTTCAATCGCTGAACTTGAGGCTGAGAATCCCTGGTTGGCTATGTTTGGTACACTTGATCTCTCCTCTTACGGTGAGGTGATGTTCTGGCGCCAGTATAGCAGAGGTTTGGGTATTGTACATAATATCGTTGTTTACGCTCAGAAAGGTAATCGTGGCTGTGGTTCAACCCGCGGTCTTGTAGACAGCTTCGTATGTGAGGATGGTCTTCCCATCTATGCCAGCCCTCTCTATGAAGGTGACGAGACTCTTCATAAAGTACGTCAGAATCGTGACCCCCGTCTCTTCGTTCTTCTCAAGGAGCCCGGTCAGATGAATATTCTCGTCAATGACGGTGTAGGTACTCACGGTGTGGCAGAAGAACCGGAGCCTAAAATCCTTGATTCTAACATTGAGAACGTCTATTCTACCGGTTATGCTCTCCGTAAAGGTAACTACTATGGCAGCCAGATGGCGGGCAACGGTGATAACTATACAGCATGTCCGGTATTCCGTAGCGTAGAGGCTCTCCTTAATTACATTGAGGCATGCTACGAGCGTAACGGATCTCTCGATGGCAAGGCAAGAGAATATTGGACAAAGATCAGAGAGCGTCACACAGGTCTTGACACTGATTTCGATAAGACTATCAATGCTACCGATATGACTATCGAGGCTCAGGGTGACTGGGGTGCTTACACTGCAGGTGTAGTTATCGACCCTGTCCGTTACAATATCCGTCGTGAACGTCGTAGCGAGTTAGTTGCCGAAAGCTTCCGTTGGATGGACCTCAAACGTTGGCGTTCATTCGATCAGCTCATCACCAACCGTTATCACATTGAAGGCTTCCACATCTGGGGCACTCCGATGCAGGATTGGTATGAACTCGCCGACCTTGAGGAAACTATTTCTCCGGCATCTCGCTCAGAGTATCTCCGTCCGTTCGAGGCTAAGATGAATGATGCTTTCGAGGGTCTCAGCTGGTCAATGGCTCACTATCTCCGACCGCTTCCTATCTATCAGATGATGCTTACCTCTCCTGATGGAAATTCAGTGGCTGACTCCCCCATCTATCAGAATCCTTACTGGCCTTCTCAGCCCGATCAACCGGCAGAGAAGTAACCGGAATAAGAATATATCTTAAGGAAATAAGATTGTAGTCAAGAGGCCCCCCGAATCCGGGAGGCCTCTTTTTTTAATCTTTTTTCAGCAGTAATTTACTTCAACATGTATTTGGCTTAATTCAGACGCTGACTTGGCCTTTGATGGCGGGGTGAGGGTCATAGCCTTCGAGGGTGAAGTCTTCGTATTTGAATTTGAATATGTCTTTCACTTCCGGATTAAGTTTCATGACCGGGAGTTTTCGTGGCTCACGCGCCAACTGTGTCTTTACCTGTTCGAGATGATTCAGATAGATGTGGGCGTCTCCCAAGGTATGGATAAACTCTCCGGGTTGTAGACCGCATACCTGAGCTACCATCATCGTGAGGAGGGCATAACTGGCTATGTTGAACGGAACTCCTAAGAAACAGTCGCCACTGCGTTGGTAAAGCTGGAGAGAGAGTTTACCGGCGCTTACATAAAACTGAAAGAGACTGTGACAGGGGGGCAGATTCATATTATTGAGGTCAGCCACATTCCAGCTGCTGACGATGATGCGTCGTGAGTCGGGATTCTCTTTTATGGTGCGTACAGCCTCTGAAATCTGATCGATGAACCCACCGTCATAACCGGGCCATGAACGCCACTGGTAGCCGTATATGTGGCCTAAATCGCCGTCAGGATCGGCCCATTCGTTCCATATCCTCACACCATGATCCTGAAGATATTTCACATTGGTGTCGCCTGCCAGAAACCAGAGCAATTCATAAATAATGCTTTTCAGATGCACTTTCTTCGTAGTTACAAGAGGGAAACCCTCCGAGAGATCAAAACGCATCTGATAACCGAAAGTTGAGATAGTGCCTGTGCCTGTGCGGTCGCTTTTTACGTGGCCGTTATCGAGTATATGTTGGAGAAGTTGTAAATACTGTTTCATAAGAAATTAGTTGCTTACCTGTTTGCGGAAGAGAGGGGTGGCACGGCGGTTGCGGTTTGACTGGAAGCGTATGGCGTCATTCGGACACACATTCAGACAGTCGAAACATCTTACGCAGCGTGAATTGTCGACTATACGCCCCGCTACTTTCA
Organism: uncultured Sangeribacter sp.; assembly: GCA_964586465.1. Lineage (GTDB taxonomy): Bacteria > Bacteroidota > Bacteroidia > Bacteroidales > Muribaculaceae > Lepagella. The sequence goes on along the minus strand of CAZPHL010000072.1, from coordinate 1,246 downwards.
CACATTGTGACTTGCATATCTCTTCACATTTCATGCAGTTGATGCATTTGTCAGGGTCGATCTCTATGTGATAGAGGGTGAGATTGTGGAAACTGCCCAATGCCGTTCCAAGGGGGCACACGACCGTACAGAAACCGCGTCCTGTGAACAATGAGCATACAAGCAATAATATGGCCGATATGATGCCCGCTGCTATTCCGGCACCCGCTCCGATACCTAATGTAAGCCAGGTGGTCTCAACAGCGTCAGGATTGACTACAGAGCAGATATTGCGCATGATGTTCCATGGTTCTATCCAATATTCCACAGCCACTACCCCGACAAGAAGACATACGATGTAGAGGATAAGTATATGATACCTCACCTGCCGTGGCGGCTGATAGGAGAAAGGTTTGTTGAAACGAGGAATCTTGCGCCGCAATCTTATCATAGCATCCTGGAGAGTGCCTATGGGGCACACTGTGGAACAATAGACGCGGCCTAAAAAAAAGGAGATGACAATCCATACGATTGTCACCCCCATAGTGGTGGCTAACATAGAAGGTATGATTTGGACACGTTCAGAAAGTCTTGCCAACGGGCTGGCATAATGTCCGAACGCAAGGAAAGCCACGCTTGTCAGAAAAAAGACAACCGACAAGAGGATCCTTATAGTCCGTAATCCCTTCATGTGAGCATATTTGAGTTCGTTAAGTAAGACTTAGCGTTTACGGTTCTTCTGTTTCTGCTGTTCGCGCAACATGGCCTGCTGCTGACGCTGCATCTCTTCGAGACGAGCCATGAAACCGCTCTTCTTTTTCGGTTTCTTGGCATTCTCGGCCATAGCCTTTCTCACGGTGTCTTCCTTGATGATGAAGCGGAAAGCGTAGGTCTGGGCGATGGTGATGAGAAGTGAGAGGAAGTAGTAGTAGGAAAGGCCTGCCGCGTAATTGTTGAAGAAGATCATGAAGAACACTGGCATCAGGTACATCATCCACTTCATTCCCGGCATCTGTCCCGGAGAGTTCTGCATATTGATTCTTGTATAGATGATGTTGGTGACAGTCATCAAAAGACAGAACAGAGAAATGTGATTACCGAAATATTCAGTTACCAAAGGAATATTGCCGCTCCAGGAAATGATTGCGTCGGGAGCCGCGAGGTCTTTGGCCCAGAGGAAGCTCTCACCTCTCAGCTCTATAGCCGAGGGGAAGAAAGAGAACATGGCAAAGAGAATCGGCATCTGCAGAAGCATCGGCAGACAGCC
>CAZPHL010000071.1:0-13106 GCA_964586465.1 uncultured Sangeribacter sp. | reverse complement strand
CGGAAAGAACTGAAAAAATACGGAAAGAACTGAAAAACTGCAAAAGCCGCCGAAATCACGATTGTGGATTTCGGCGGCTTTTAAATTTAATTTTTTATTTCAGTACTCAATCGGCTTTACAGCACACCCTGAGCCATCATTGCACGGGCAACTTTCATGAAACCGGCTACGTTGGCTCCCTTCACATAATTAACGAAGTCTGAACCCTCCTCTTTGCCGTATTTAACACACTGCTCGTGGATATTCTTCATGATGCTCTTAAGCTTCTCGTCGACCTCCTCCTCTGTCCAGGAGAGTTTCTGTGAGTTCTGTGCCATTTCAAGACCTGACACTGCCACACCGCCGGCGTTGGCCGCCTTGCCGGGAGCGTAAAGTATCTCGGCTGCGAGGAATTTCTTGATGGCTTCCGGAGTGGAGGGCATGTTGGCACCTTCGCTCACTGCTATCACACCGTTGTCAAGAAGTGCCTGGGCATCGTCGCCGTCAATCTCATTCTGTGTTGCAGAAGGCATGGCGATATCGCACTTCACGTGCTTCCAGGGACGCTCGCCGGGAATAAAGGTAACATCGGGATATTTCTCGGCTACCTCGCTCACACGACCGCGATAATAGTTCTTCAGATCGAAGATATAGTCAAGCTGCTCCTCTGTGAAACCGTCGGGCTTGATGATGGAGCCGTCGCTGTCGCTCATAGACACGACCTTGGCACCGAGCTCTGTGAGCTTGCGGGTGGTGTAGGTGGCAACGTTGCCTGAACCTGACACTGCCACTTTCTTACCCTTGATGTCGATGCCGCGTGTGGCGAGCATGTTAAGAAGGAAATAGCAGTTGCCGTAACCGGTAGCCTCGGGACGGATGAGTGAACCGCCGAAGTCAAGGCCTTTACCGGTGAATGTGCCTGTGAATTCACGGGCCATCTTCTTGTAATAGCCATACATGTAGCCCACCTCACGGCCGCCTACACCTATGTCGCCGGCAGGAACGTCGGTGTCAGGACCAATCTGACGCCAAAGCTCGGCGATAAACGCCTGACAGAAACGCATGATCTCCATGTCGCTCTTGCCACGCGGTGAAAAGTCGGAACCACCTTTGGCACCACCCATCGCTAAAGTGGTGAGGGAGTTCTTGAAAGTCTGCTCGAATGCGAGAAACTTGAGAATTGACTGATTGACCGATGAATGGAAACGGATGCCACCTTTGTAGGGACCGATGGCATTGTTGTGCTGGATGCGGTAGCCCATGTTGTTGTGCACCTTGCCCTTGTCGTCAACCCAGCTCACACGGAATGAGAAAATACGGTCGGGTATGCAAAGACGCTCGATCAGATTCTCTGCCTCAAACTGGGGATACTCATTGTAGACATCTTCTATGGTGCTTACAACCTCTTCTACTGCCTGAAGATATTCGGGCTCATTGGGGAACCGACGGCGCAAATCGGCCATCACTTCTGTTGCTTTCATAAATAAGAGTATGTGTTACTATTGTTTTACCTGTAGATTATCAAACAGTGCCCAAAATAATCGGTCAGCTGCTTTTATTTTTTCCAAATTTTTTAACTCATTGGCTATTTCGCTGCAAAGTTATAAAAAAAATAATAGTTGCGCAACATTTTGCACAACTATTTTCATTTTAGCTTTCATTTTCTATTCTTATGAAGCAGTTTCCTTATCAACGGACTCAGAACCGGCACTTGCTCGAACATCCCCACAACTCCGCAATAGGCCGCCAAAAGCACACCGCGCAAAAGATAAGTGAGCCATAACGGAAGCACATTCTCCATCCATAGCCCGCACACCCATAACACGCCGGCCACCACACAATAAGCCCCGATGCGTCTCACCTCGTAGGGAAGGGGATAATAATGACGCCCTACGAAATAACTGAACACCATCACCAAAAAATAACTGATCAACGCCGCCCAGGCCGAACCCATATAGCCGTCGGGTATACCTATAAGCTTCACAAGCCATATATTGAGTCCCAACATCAATACAAAACATACAAGTGAGAAATACATACCCCATTGCGTACGGTCGGTGAGCTTATACCATAAGGAGAGATTGAAGAATACACCGAAACACAGTTCAGCCGCCATCATTATCGGCACAACTCTCAGACCGCTCCAGTAACCGGGAGCTATGAAATGTTTCAGCACCGGAAGATAGTACATCACTCCTAAGAAGATAAACAGTCCGAAGATGACAAAATACTTCATGGCGTCGCAATATGCTTGCTTCTTGCCCTCCCCCTCATCTTTGGCCTGCGCAAATATGAAGGGCTCGTAGGCATAACGGAAAGCCTGCGTGAACATCACCATCACTATCGCTATCTTCATGTTCGCCCCGTAGATACCTACCATGGTGCGCGCTTCCTCTTCATGGCCTGTGAAAAGATAGGGTATCACCAACTGGCCCATATTCTGACTCAGTATACCCGCCACACCTAACACGAGCAGAGGCCAGCTGTAGCGCAGCATGCTTACCCAGAGCGTGGTGGAAATGCGATAGCGGCGCCCCGTAAGTTCGGGAAGTAGCATCAGCAGGATCAATGCCGAAGAAATGAGATTGGCCACGAATATCCACCCTATACCGAAAGCTTCTCCCCCTATGGGCTCATAGAACCATGAGATTAGCCATGCATGATGTCTCGCAATCCATGGGCAGGCAAGAAGAAAGAAGAGGTTGAGACCTATATTAAGGGCCACATTCAGCATCTTTATCCCGGCGAATCTATACGCCTTCTTCTTATATCTGAGGTAGGCGAAAGGCAGATTTGAAAAGGCATCTATCGCTACGGTCACACCCAACATCCATACGTAAATGCTCTTTCCGGGTAAAAGAAGCAACTTGGAGATGGGATGCAGAAATTCTGTAAGAAGAATGACAAATAAGACTGAGGTAGCCGCCAGTGAGATCAATGCGGTGGTGTAGACGAGTTCCGGATCTCGCTCTTTATTGGCGAAGCGGAAAAATCCGGTCTCCATGCCATAGTTGAGAATAACTAACACCACAGCCGTAAGAGCATAAAGATTGCTTACTATGCCATACTCGGCCGCCGGAAATATGTAGACATAGAGCGGGACAAGACACCAGTTGAGGAAACGGCCTATGATGCTGCTCAGACCGTACACCGCAGTGTCTTTCACAAGTGATTTTATTCCTGCCACTGTTTTACGTTTATTAAATATTGGAGTTGATTACGTGTCCTGTGATTTATGGCTGCCCCTTTTCATTTTACTTAATCGGATTCTTAATTTTTCCTTAATCGGATAGGGATAAATCCACAGTTGAGTAAGGATAAAGAAGCAGTTTGGAAACAAATCTACAATGTATAAATATCAAAAATTATATGCATAAATATACAAAGTATTTATTCGTCATCAAAAAGACTGTCGGGCATATTCGGACGACGTCGCTGAAGATGCCGGTAAGCAAGATCAGTCACCTCCCGGCCTCGGGGGGTACGCTTTATGAATCCCTCTTTGATAAGGAAAGGCTCATATACCTCTTCCACCGTACCGGCATCCTCTCCTAAAGCTGTGGCGATGGTGGTCAGACCCACAGGACCCCCTTTGAACTTGTCGATAATCGTGAGAAGTATCCGGTTGTCGATCTCGTCGAGACCATAACGGTCGATATTCAACGCCTCAAGGGAGTGACGGGCGATGTCAAGGTCGATGAAACCGTTGCCCATCACCATGGCAAAGTCGCGCACACGCCTCAGCAGGGCGTTGGCGATACGGGGTGTGCCACGGCTACGGAGTGCTATTTCAAGCGCAGCCTCATCGGATATGCCTGTGCGCAGAAGAGAGGCGGAACGCTTCACTATACCTTTCAATACCTCATGGTCGTAATATTCCAGATGGCAGTTGATGCCGAAACGCGCCCTGAGAGGAGCCGTGAGCAGACCGCTGCGGGTGGTGGCCCCTATAAGGGTGAAAGGTGCCAACGTGAGCTGCACACTTTTTGCCCCCGGACCCTTGTCAAGCAATATGTCGATGCGGTAATCCTCCATGGCGGAATAAAGATACTCCTCCACAATAGGGTGGAGGCGGTGGATCTCGTCGATGAAAAGCACGTCATGCTCCTCGAGACTCATGAGAATACCGGCCAAATCACCCGGTTTGTCAAGCACCGGACCCGACGTCACCTTGAATCCCACACCCAATTCATTGGCCATGATATTGGATAGGGTGGTCTTCCCTAAGCCCGGAGGACCGTGCAGCAAGGTGTGGTCAAGTGCCTCGCCGCGAAGCCTGGCTGCCTTCACGAAAACTCTCAGATTGGCTATGATCTTATCCTGTCCGTTGAAATCATCAAACGCAAGCGGACGCAGGGCTTTTTCTATGTCTTTTTCCGAATCGCTCGCCCGGCGGTCACGGATATCGAAATCTTCCTGTTGCATATCGCAAAGTTACGAAAATGTCTTGAAAACTGATACGATAATTGCACATTCATTATTCTTTCAGTGCAATTTTATTGGCAATGTGGAGAATTTAACTTAAATTCGCTGACCGATAAGAGCGATATGTGTCTTTAACGGCGTTGTAATTATAAATAAGATTCTAAATTATGGGAAAACCGAAATTAGTTATATCCTCCGGCGCGGGTATAAGCGCCGAAAGCGGCATCTCAACGTTCCGTGATGCCGGAGGACTATGGGAAAACTATCCCGTGATGGATGTGGCCTCAGCCGACGGCTTTCGCCGTAATCCGGAACTCGTGCACAGATTCTACAACGCCCGCCGCCATGACCTGGTGACTAAAGAGCCTAATGAAGCGCACCGGCTCCTCGCTCAGCTGGAAAAGGACTATGACGTATATATCATCACTCAGAATGTGGATGACCTTCACGAAAGGGCCGGCTCCTCGAAAGTGCTACACCTGCACGGCGAACTCATGAAGATACGCTCGGTAAACGATCCGGATTATATCGAGACTCTCGACACAGACCATCTCGACACCACTCCGCAAACACGAGGCAAGCGCGGCGACCTCATGCGGCCGCACATCGTATTCTTCCAGGAGGCGGTGCCTAATATCGAACCTGCCATCGAACTGGTGGAACAGGCGGACATTTTCGTGGTGATCGGCACTTCTCTCGCCGTGTATCCCGCCGCCGGTCTTATCCACTATGTGCGTAACGGGGTCCCAATTTATTATATCGATCCTAACCCCGCCCCCTCGGCAATCGGTATGCCGGGTGTGACAATCATACGCGACAAAGCCACCAAGGGCATGGAGCAACTGGTGAAACTACTCTCAAGCGACCGTTAAAAATTTATGATATGGCAAAAGTAAAAGGTGCAATCAGTGTGGACACAGAAAAATGCAAAGGATGCAACCTTTGCGTTGTGGCTTGTCCTACCTCTACCTTATCTCTGCAGCCACTCGAAGTCAACGACCGTGGCTACCACTACGCTTACATGGCTAATCCCGACAATTGCACGGGATGCTGTTCATGTGCCTGGGTGTGCCCTGACGCCTGCATCGAAGTCTACAGGGTAAAGATTGATGAATGACCAATTACTCTAAGTTAAAAAAGAAGTGACAATCCAACCGAATATGAAAGAAGAGGTAAAACTCATGAAGGGAAACGAGGCCATCGCTCATGCAGCCATCAGATATGGCTGCGACGGTTATTTCGGTTACCCTATCACTCCACAGTCGGAAGTGCTGGAGACTCTCGAGGCCCTCATGCCCTGGGAGACTACCGGTATGGTGGTGCTCCAGGCTGAATCGGAGGTGGCCGCTATTAATATGGTCTATGGCGGTGCCGCTTCCGGTAAGGCTGTGATGACATCTTCATCCTCACCGGGTATCAGTCTCAAACAGGAGGGTATATCTTATATGGCCGGTGCGGAACTCCCCGCGCTTATCCTCAATGTCATGAGAGGTGGCCCCGGCTTAGGCACCATACAGCCCTCGCAAGCCGATTATTTCCAGGCTACCAAAGGGGGCGGTCACGGCGACTATCACCTGATCGTGCTCTCACCGGCAAGTGTGCAGGAAATGGTGGATTTCGTGAGCCTCGGCTTTGACCTCTCGTTCAAATACCGTACTCCCGCGATGATCCTCGCCGACGGAATCGTGGGCCAGATGATGGAAAAGGTGGTGCTCCCGCCTCAGCGTCCCCGACGCTCCGATGAGGAGGTTCGCCGTCAATGCCCCTGGGCTGCCAACGGCAGAAAAGATTTGCGTAAAAGAAATGTGGTGACCTCCCTCGAACTTGAATCGGCCCGAATGGAGGAAATCAACAACCGCCTCCAGGCCACCTACAAACAAATATGCGATAACGAGACCCGCTGGGAGGAAATCGACACCGCCGATGCCGACTATCTCTTCGTGGCTTTCGGCTCGATAGCCCGTATCTGCACCAAGGCCAAGGAGATAGCCGCCGAAAGAGGAATCAAGGTGGGTATAATACGCCCTATCACCCTCTGGCCCTTCCCGAAGGAAGCCATTCGCAAAGCGGCAGAAGGAAAGAAGGGCATATTATGCGTAGAGCTAAATGCCGGACAGATGATCGAGGATGTCAGACTCGCCGTTCACGACAGTCTCCCCGTGAAACATTACGGTCGCCTCGGCGGTATTATCCCCAGTCCGACGGAGGTGGTGGATGCCCTCGAGAACAAGTTTCTAAACAAGTAACGACTTCTTCAATGGAACTCAAAGATATAATGAAGGAGGAGAATAAGGTTTATTGTAAACCCGAACTCCTTGACGACGTACACATGCATTACTGCCCCGGCTGCAGCCACGGTGTGATCCATAAGCTTCTGGCGGAGGTGATTAATGAAATGGGGCTCACCGACAAGACAGTGGGCGTATCACCTGTGGGATGTGCCGTTTTCGCCTACAATTACATTAATGTGGATTGGGTGGAGGCTGCCCATGGTCGTGCTCCTGCGGTGGCCACGGCTATAAGCCGCCTCTGGCCGGAAGATGTGGTTTTCACCTATCAGGGCGACGGAGATATGGCGGCCATCGGTACGGCTGAGACTATCCATGCGGCCAACCGAGGCGAGAATATAGTGATGGTTTTCGTAAATAATGCCATTTATGGTATGACCGGAGGACAGATGGCCCCCACTACTCTCGTAGGACAACGCACGGCCACCACACCTTATGGACGCCGGGTGGACCTCAACGGATATCCATTGGAAATAACCGATCTCCTGGCTCCTCTCGAGGGCACTTGCTACGTGACACGTCAATCTGTACATACACCCGCAGCCGTGCGCAAAACCAAAGCAGCACTCAAAAAGGCTTTCGAAAACGCGCTCGCCAAGAAGGGCACTTCCGTAGTGGAAGTGGTGTCTACCTGCAATTCCGGGTGGAAAATGACCCCCGACGCGGCCAACAAATGGATGGCTGAACACATGTTTGAGAAATACCCTCTCGGTGATCTCAAGAATATCTGAGTCATCTCCCCGGAGTTGACTCCTAAAAAATAATGTTATGACACAAGAAATCATCATAGCCGGATTCGGCGGCCAGGGTGTCCTCTCCATGGGGAAAATCCTCGCCTATTCAGGACTGATGGACGACAAGGAGGTGAGCTGGATGCCCTCTTATGGTCCGGAACAGAGAGGCGGTACAGCCAATGTGACAGTGATTCTCTCCGATGAGAAAATCTCCTCACCCGTGCTCGACACCTACGATATTGTCGTGGCCCTGAACCAGCAGAGCCTCGATAAATTCTCTCCTAAAGTGAAACCCGGAGGTATACTCATCTATGACACTTCGGGCATTCACAATCATCCTTCACGCACCGACATAAACATACGTCCGGTCGATGCAATGCAGGCCACTCTTGACCTCGGAAATTCCAAGGCCTACAACATGGTTGTGTTGGGTGCGCTGCTCGAAGCTATGGACTATAAGCTCCCTATGGAAAACGTGGTGAAGGGCCTTAAAAAGTCTATTCCGGAGAGACACCATCATCTGCTTCCTCTCAACGAGCAAGCCATCGAGAAAGGACGATCTATTTTAAGTAATAAGTGATAAATATTAAATAATAATTAATAAGTGGGAAATGGAAAGTAATCATTAATCCTTCTCACAATACGTATTAAAAGGGCAGCGGAGACAGTTCCGTTGCCCTTTTTAACATCTGTGAAATGAACCGCCGACAAGTTATCGGGGTTATAATACTGAAAGGCCTCCGTAAGGTAAGGAAGGCCGTATTATGTGCTAAACTATCAAAACTAAGAAATACGCGCCTCAGGTCAAGGAGGGACGCGCACAGATTAAAAGGAAATCACCTTTTCGTAACCTTGATGTTGCGGAGATTCCGGAAAGCTTTTTTCCGGTGTCTCCGCTTTTTTCCGTCATATCCCTATCATATCCATGAAATATAGGTAATATACAGACAATGAAATTATATATCCACAAAACAATAATATTGAACATTCCGTGTTATTAAATTGTGTATATAGTATACATTTTATATTTTTTTTGTCATAAAACTTAAAAGACTATGGCCACAGCACTAAATATCAAGCGCAAGAATATTGATCTTCCTGTTGATACACTGCAAAAACTTTCCATTATGGCAGTGGCACAGGGTAGAAGTCTGAAAAACTACATTGAGACAATTCTGATAAATAAGGCAAACTCGGTATCTGTTGAAGTTAGTGAAAATCCTTCTCCTTCCGGAGATCCATGGTTTGACGATCCGGAAAATATGGCATCCGTCAGACGCGGAATAGAAGATATAAAGGCCGGAAGATGTCGGGCTTATTCTATGGATGATATAAGGAAGTTATTAGACGTATGATTTACCAACTCATCTTATCAGACGAAGCTAAAGCCCATTTGATTGAATGGAAGATGTCCGGTCAGAAGAAAACACTTAAAAAAATTGTAGATTTATTCACGGAACTTCAGGAACACCCTAAGACCGGTACCGGACAGGTGGAACAGCTCAAAGGTGAATTATCCGGTAAATGGAGTCGAAGAATAACGAAAGTAGATAGGATGATTTATACCATTGAGGAGGAAAAGGTGTTTGTCACTGTTATTTCTCTAAAAAGACATTATGGAGACAAGTAGGGGAACTCCATTACTTTTTTAATGGTGATTGACATTTTAAAAATTTTAATTTATAAGTTTCTTGGAACTAAAAAGGCTCGCTTCCGGTATCGAGGAGCGAGCCTTTTTAGTTTTGCAATATGAGATAAAGATTAATTCAGGAGACTATATAAGGCCATAAAACCTTATTTCAAATTGTAAATAACTTGTAGAAAACCCGAATAAATCACGTAAAAAAACTGTAAAAATGCCGTAGAAATGCCGAATAAAACTACTTGACAACTATTCCAGATATTCCTTTGAATTTATAAAAATTCATTGAGACACTGTATTTTACGTATTTTTTAAAATCACCCGGTTTCTTTGTGGAAAGTTATCTCCACCTCGGTCTACAGGAAAATGGGCAGTTTTCTACAGGTTTCAGCTTCTCTACTGATGAAAATTTATTAACTTTGCACTTGTCAACAGTGTGTAGATAAAGACTGCACTCTTCTGAAAATCAAGAATAGCATCTGTAGATAACCCTATAATAAACTTGACTAAAACATCAATAACTCATTTTTCCAAATTTTAGCCCCGAAAGTTATTTGCGGTTATTGACAGCATTTATTGTTGTTGATTATTATTTTTAAATTCTTATATATTTATTTAAATAAAAAATAATGAAAACAGAGTCAGCCGTCACTGAAGCCGAGAATCTCCGCAAAGAAATCGAAAAACTGAAAAAGGAGAGGAACGCACTAATCATGGCCCATTATTATCAGCGTGACGAAATCCAGGACATAGCCGACTTCATTGGCGATTCCCTTGCCCTGGCACGTCAGGCTGCCAAAACCGATGCCGATGTCATTCTCATGTGTGGCGTACACTTCATGGGGGAGACGGCTAAGATTCTGTGCCCTGATAAAACGGTGCTTATTCCTGATCCGGAAGCAGGCTGCTCCTTGGCCGACAGTTGCGATCCGGAGGAATTCGCCCGCTTCGTAGCCCAACATCCCGACCATACGGTAATCAGCTACGTCAACACATCGGCTGCCGTGAAGGCTCACACCGATATCGTGGTGACTTCGGGTAATGCCCGTAAGATTGTAGAGAAACTCCCCGCCGACGAGAAAATAATATTCGGCCCCGACCGTAATCTCGGGGAATATATAAACAGTGTCACGGGTCGTTCTATGCTCCTCTGGAACGGTGCCTGTCATGTACACGACCGTTTCTCTCTCGACAAGATTGCCGAGATGAAAAAAGCCCATCCGGGTGCCAAGGTGCTTGTCCATCCGGAATGTCGCCGTCCGTTGCAGCTTATCGCCGACAAGGTGGGCTCCACAGCCGCCTTGCTGGATTTTGCCGCCAAAGATGATGCCAAGGAATACATAGTGGTTACTGAAAGCGGCATCCTCTTTGAGATGCGCCGTAAATGCCCCGACAAGGTCTTCCTCGCTGCCCCGGCCGACGATGCGGAATGTCAATGCAACGAATGTGATTATATGAAGCTCAACACGCTCAGGAAAGTCTATGAATCGTTACGCGACAATAAGTATGAGATAGAGGTCGATCCTGAGGTGGCTGAAAAGGCTATAGTGCCTATAAAGCGTATGCTCGAGATGTCGGAATAGGATGGAGAGAAGAAAGAAGAATATTTTTGAACTCACCAATTGCAGCGTAGGAGAGTATAAGGAACTTGCAAAGCTCCCTGTGGCATTGTTGGCCGACAATGTGCGCTCCATGTACAATGTAGGGGCCATGCTACGCACCGCCGATGCCTTCCTCATATCGGAAATGATAATGGCGGGGATAACCGGCGTACCACCTCATCCGGAAATCACGAAGACTGCTTTAGGCGCTGAAGAGAGCGTGGCGTGGCGTCATGTCGACGATGCTTTTACTGAATCCTTGCGGATGAAAGGTGAGGGATGGAAGATATGTGTGCTTGAACAGACCCATAACAGTACCCTGCTTCAGCACTTCCATTGCGAGCCGGAAGAGAGGTATCTTCTGGTTGTGGGCAATGAAGTGAAAGGGGTCGACCAGCGTATCGTGGATATCGCTGATGTGGTCCTCGAGATTCCTCAGAGAGGAGTGAAACATTCTCTCAATGTATCGGTGAGCGCGGGAATAGCCCTATGGCAGATGGTTGAGTCTTTTGTATAATTATGCAGTAATCCGGGCGTCAGTACACATTGAATACTGACGCCCGGATTACTGTATTCCCGGGTCTTTACCTGACCCTATACGGCAGTGAAATCAGACAGTGAGGATCTCTTTCTCCTTAGCGGCGAAGATCTCGTCTATCTTCTTCATATATTTGTCATGGAGCTTCTGCACGTCGTTCTCGGCATCCTTCTCCGTATCCTCGCTCAGACCTTTCTTGATCTCTTTCTTCAGACCGTCAATGGCCTCGCGACGGGCATTGCGGATGGAAACCTTGGCATTCTCGGCCTCAGCCTTGCTCTGCTTCACAAGCTGTTTGCGACGGTCTTCTGTAAGCGGCGGAATAGAAAGACGGATCACCTCACCGTTATTTTCGGGCGTCACACCAAGTTCCGAGTTGATGATGGCTTTCTCGATTTCTTTGATCATGGGCTTTTCCCAGGGTGTGATGGCTATAGTGCGTGCGTCAGGCACGGAGACATTGGCTACATTGGAAATGGGCACCTGTGAGCCGTAGTAGTTGACACGTATGCCGTCGAGCAGACGTGGAGATGCTTTGCCGGCGCGGATGTGCGAAAGAGTGTCGTCGAGATATTCAACGGCTAACTCCATATTATCTTTCGCATTGTCAAGATATTCTTTTACTTCCATATTAATAGGGTATTTGGTTTTAGGTTGCTTTTATTGTGATTGAAAGTTAGTCTACCAAAGTGCCTACGTTCTCACCCTCCAGCATCTTGGCAAGATTTCCCTCTTTGTCCATATTGAAGACATAAATGGGCATGTTGTTTTCCTTACACAAGGCAGTGGCTGTGATATCCATCACTTTCAGGTTGCGTGCTATCACCTCTTCATAAGTGATATGGTCGAATTTCTTGGCATCGGGATCTTTCTCGGGATCTGCCGTGTACACACCGTCCACACGGGTGCCTTTGAGCATTACGTCGGCTTCGATTTCTATGGCTCTCAATGCCGAACCTGTGTCGGTGGTGAAATATGGTGAACCCGTACCGCAGCTCATGATGGCCACCGCACCCTCTTTCATTGCTTTTATAGCTTCCCATTTGGAATAGGGATAACCTATAGGAAACATGGGGATGGCGGTAAGCACTTTTGACGGCTGACCGATAGCCTCGAGAGCCGAACTGAGAGCCAGTGAATTGATCACCGTGGCCAACATGCCCATCTGATCTCCCTTTACACGGTCGAAACCTTTGGCTGCCCCTGAGAGCCCACGGAAAATGTTTCCTCCTCCGATCACGATGCCAACCTGCACACCGTTGTTGACGGCATCCTGAATCTGGAGAGCATACGAGTTAAGACGGTCAGTGTCTATACCATAACCCTGTTTCCCCATAAGTGATTCGCCGGAGAGTTTGAGTAAAATGCGGTTATATTTCATATCAGTAACTTTTATTGCCGTTGTGTGAAAAGTTCTTTTAGGGAAAAGGTCATCCCTAAATTGTTTTCTCCAACCCTTACTTACCGGTGTCGCGTGACTTTGCTCTAATAAATAAGAAGATGAAGCTAACATTTATTCCCCAAATTTAAATAAAAAGGATGAAAGATAAAGCAAAAGGGGATAAAAAAGTGAAGAATATGGTTAATCTTACGGCTACGGGCAATTCTTTCATCCTGAAAATGAGAAAAAAAATTACACGACAGAAAAAAATATCAATAAAAAGTTGTAAGTTAAAAAATAAATTTATAACTTTGCAGTCGCTTAAAGGTTAAAACCTGACGGCAATTTAAAATACTATTCGGAATTACTTTTGAAGTTAAACATCAAGTTCTGGTAATTTCGGTAACCATTTGGAGAGATGGGTGAGTGGCTGAAACCACCGGTTTGCTAAACCGACGACGGGAGCAATCCTGTCCACGAGTTCGAATCTCGTTCTCTCCGCTTAAAGTGCGCTAATT
>CAZPHL010000070.1:0-13109 GCA_964586465.1 uncultured Sangeribacter sp. | reverse complement strand
GCTGGTTGTACTTAGCCATACGGTCAGAACGGCTTGCAGAACCGGTCTTAATCTGACCCGCGTTGGTAGCAACTGCGATGTCAGCGATAGTTGAATCCTCAGTCTCGCCTGAACGGTGAGAAATAACCGCAGTGTAATTGTTACGCTGTGCCATCTCAACTGCACGAAGAGTCTCTGTGAGTGAACCGATCTGGTTAACCTTAACGAGGATAGAGTTACCGCAACCTTCAGCGATACCACGCTCAAGATATTTAACGTTGGTTACGAAGAGGTCGTCACCTACGAGCTGACAACGGTCGCCGATAAGCTTGGTAAGCTCTCTCCAACCTTCCCAGTCGTTCTCATCCATACCATCCTCGATAGAGTCGATAGGATATTCAGTGATCAGTTTCTCAAGATACTGAGCCTGCTCTTTGCTGGTAAGCTTCTGGCCGTTAGGCTCTTTTGCAGCCCCGTTCTTCAGGTGAGTATAGTCATATACACCATTCTGATAGAACTCGGAAGAAGCGCAGTCAAGACCGATAGTGATGTCCTTTCCGGGCTCATAACCGGCTTTCTTGATAGCCTCCATGATAACGTTAAGAGCATCTTCTGTTCCTTCAAGTTTCGGAGCGAAACCACCTTCGTCACCTACTGCTGTGGAAAGACCACGTGCTTTGAGCACTGATTTGAGGTTATGGAACACCTCAGCACCCCAACGGATAGCCTCCTTGAAAGTAGGAGCACCTACAGGGCGGATCATAAATTCCTGGAAACAGATAGGAGCGTCAGAGTGAGCACCACCATTGATGATATTCATCATAGGAACGGGGAGCACATAGCTGTTTGCACCACCGATATATTTGTAAAGGGGAAGACCGAGATAGTCAGCAGCAGCTTTGGCAACGGCGAGAGATACGCCGAGGATAGCATTTGCACCGAGGTTAGACTTTGTCGGAGTGCCGTCGAGAGCAAGCATCTTCTCGTCAACTGCGATCTGATCGAGAGCATTCATACCAATGAGAGCCTCCTGGATAGGACCGTTCACATTAGCCACAGCCTTCTGAACGCCCTTGCCAAGATAACGATTCTTGTCACCGTCACGAAGTTCGAGCGCCTCGTTCTCACCTGTAGATGCACCTGAGGGAACGGCAGCACGTCCAAACGCACCACTTTCAAGAGTTACGTCAACTTCTACTGTAGGGTTGCCACGTGAATCAAGAATCTCGCGACCTGTAATCTTTGCAATTTTCATGTCTTGTATATGTTTAAAACTTTTATTTCTTTTTCCAAACCCTCACGAGGGTCAGAAGTATGTTTTTCTTAATTTCGGGTTTTATTTATGATTTTCAAGAGGGATGATAATTATTAGATATCTTGCATATCATGCATCTTAATAGTTATCTTATCTCCTTATTCGATTGCAAATTTACAAAAAAAATCTTATTCCCTTCTTAATTCCGTCTCTTTTTTAACCTTATTTTATCTTACACACGGATTTTTATACACATTGCATGGATTTTTATATTTTACTTGGGTATATATACACTTTTTTCATAATTTTTATCTAATTTCGCGATATGACCCGTGAATCTTTCGTTGACCTAACCCTCTCTCACCTCCCTTTTCTTCCTAATGAAGGGCAATATGCCCTCATACACGCCCTTGCGGCCTTTGTGCTTCACCGGGGTCCGCGTGATGTGTTTGTCCTTAACGGTTATGCCGGTACGGGAAAAACGTCAGTGATGGGTGCTGTCGTAAAGGCGTTACGCCATGCATCTTTGCCTACGGTTATCCTCGCACCTACAGGAAGAGCGGCGAAAGTGGCAGCTTCTATGGCCGACGACAGAGCATCAACTATTCATAAACGAATTTTCAGAGGTAATTCGGTCGACCCCTCCAATACAACTTTTTTCCTTGCTGAAAACCGTGATGCGAATACCACATTCATTATTGATGAGGCCTCACTCATAACTGATTCTCCCTCCTCATCTTCTTTACTTTGGCAGCTTACACGCCATATTTATTCTGCCCCCGGTTCAGCAATGGTGCTTGTGGGTGACCTTGCCCAGCTTCCTCCGGTAGGAATGTCTGAAAGTCCGGCCATGAATACGGAACGTCTTCGTCAGATAGGTCTCAACCCAATTACTTTTAACCTTGACCAGCCTGTGCGTCAGACTGCCGACAGTGGTATTCTCTATAATGCCACTATAATAAGGCAATTCTTGTTTAAGGATTATCCGCCCGAAAATTTTTCTATCTATGAGAAAGAATTTCCGGATGTCACAGTGGTGAATTCGTCTGAATTGGCTGACTATCTTTCTGATTCATGGGGAAGTGTGGGCGTGGAAGAAACTTTAATAGTAACACGTTCCAACAAACGAGCCAATAACTTCAATAAGGCTATCCGAAATATGGTGCTTTATGCTGAAGAACCACTCCAGCAGGGCGACCGAATTGTAATATCCAAGAACGATTATTACTGGAGTAAAGCTAACAAACTGAAAAACTTTATAGCTAACGGAGAGACTGCTGAAGTTACCTGGGTTGGCCATGTAGAGAAGGCATACGGCAGATGGTTTGTGGAAGTAGAACTGCGTCTGCCGGATGTCGATACACCTGTGGCTGCAAAAATAATGTTGCGTAGTCTCGTATGTGATGGTCCGGCTATACCTCGTGAAGAGATGGAACGTCTCTACAACCGTGTTATGGCTGAGTATGAGGGGGAGATATCCCACAAGATCAAGGGTGCTATGGAGGATCCTTTCTATAATGCCTTGCAAGCCAAATATGCCTACTGTGTCACTTGTCATAAAGCCCAAGGCGGCCAATGGCGTCATGTGTATGTGGATATGGGTGCTATTGATCCGGATGCGATCGGGCAGGACTTCTATCGATGGCTTTATACCGCTGTCACTCGCGCAACAGAACGTCTCTTCCTCATCAACCCTACTCTCCCACTCTCCTGACTCCACTTTTTTAATGAAAGGTTATAAGATATCAATAACAGAATATAAGGCTGTAATTTATCTGATTTAATCTACTTATCTGTTTTAATCTACTTCGGAAGATAGCGGTTGTCTGAAGATAATTGCTGACGTGGTTCGCTGATCACATCCGTATAAATCTCGAAAATTGCATTAAGACAGTAATCACATCCTTCTACAGTGGCCTCTTTTGAACGCATAAAGATTAAAAGATCTTTATATCGTTCTGTTATATAAGTTCCATTTATCAGATCTACTACTTTTTTCAGCTCTTCCATAGCCATATCCATTTTCCCCAGACAATACACAGTCTTATAGCTATCAAGAGTATGAAATAAAAAATCTTTTACAGAGTCATTCTGTTCGTTAATTCTTATAAAGGTAATGAAATCATCACATCTGTAGGTATTTGTCGGTGTCTGCGAAGTGTCGGCTCTCAGAGCGTTTTCAACTTCTTCCTCTACCATTCCACCATTGGCTGAGCGTACCTTATTCAAAAAGCGGAATATCGAATCATCCGTTATAATATCACTATAAGAGATCGGCTTCGTCAGGAAAAGACTATCCAAAGACTTTGCCCTGCTCAAAGCCACATAAAGTTGTCCCGGAGCAAATATATGACTGTTTAAATCAAGTATAACTTTATCGAAGGTTTGCCCCTGTGATTTATGAATGGTGAAAGCGTATGCCAATTTTATAGGGAACTGACGGGTCATCTGTAAGTATGAACCCTTCCGTATAAACTTATGTAGCTTAGCATCATATTCATACTCATAACGCACCTCCATTGTTTGATTTCTCCTGTACCTGTAGGTGGGATTAGGACAAAGTACTACTCGTTCCTCAGAGCCATTTTCTATCTTAATTCTAAAGTACGAATTATCAAGTGAATTTTGTGAACCTTCAAAGGCCATTATTGTACCGAATTCACCATTATTATAATAAGGCTTGCTATACATCTTGCAATTTTTAGTTAACATCACCTTAGCTCCGACTTTGAAATTCAGTACACCATCAAATTGCGATGGTAGCACAATCTTTTCGATCTCTTCATCACATGGCAGGTCACTATGGCTCAAATCCACATAAGTGTCACTATTCTTAAGTCTTATCCTATATTGAGCCTCTATACTTTTCAAATCGCCTTTTAAAGCATTTAGTTTCTCTGCATTTATAGCACTCACCTCATCATTTGAAGAGGCCATATAAACAGCGTCGTCCGGCAAAATATCACTTACACGAGTATTCAGTTTCTCCAATAATTCCACACGTCTCTCAGGACTCAAGGGTTTTCGGAACTCATCAAGAAGTTTCACAAATTCAGGATCATTTTTCTGACGATATGATTTAGTAAGTTCAAATAGCTTTATCTTCCCGATATTTTCCTTTATAACATGACTATCAAAGAAATATATTCCACCATACTCATGCATGAGGTACTCTCCGATTGCCTCGTCACTGACAATAGGAGGAAGCTGGAACATATCACCGACCAACACCACAGGAATTCCGCCGAAAGGCCTATCATTCTTTTTGACCTTCTGACATATCTGATGCATCATTTCAAATGTATCTGCTCTGACCATTGATATCTCATCTATTACCAACATGGTGACTCCTGAAAGCATGAGTGCCATGTCAGTACATTTTGAGAATGTGATGTTTTCAGGATTCTGAATACCCTCCTCCATCTGGTCAAATCCTCGGTAAAAAAATGAATGAAGCGTCTTTGCCCGTTTATAAAGATTGGCTGCAAGATTAGTTGGGGTGAGCACCTGACAGCCCGGATTTTCCTTCTCTATCTTGCTTATCAGATGAGTTTTACCGCAGCCTGCCTTTCCATGTATGAAAATCAGACCCTGTGCATTGTTCCTAAGATAGTTCAATACCGATTTCTGATCAACCTCTACAGGCATAAAGTATATCTCTTTTTTGCTTCCTTGTGCCATATTTATTTGGTTTCAATTACAGGGGGTGTATATCGGCCTTTTAAGCCACACCCCCTGTCAAATTCTTTTAATTCACGCATCCCCTTAGAGATGCGACAATTAATTTTCAGTCACAGATACAAGATCTATTAAGTATTTCTATTCACTTATTAAAAAATTAATAAGAAATTTATGGGTAGCAAAATTATAAATAAAATCTCAAAGTTCAAAATTATTTACAATATCTTTTAAGTAAAGAATTTTTTATCATCCAGAACTATTAGATTTCTGAGAAAGGAATATATAATAAATGCTTTGTAAAACCTGAAGATAGGTATTTACCTTAACCATTTATAACGGATTTCCCTATTTCAAAAAAATTTCGTATCTTTGCGCAATTTCAAATCTAAATAGTTAAATTTTGATCAATCGGGTGGTTTCTGCCTCCCGTCTTAAATTAAAAGAAATGAAAGCATACGTTTTTCCGGGCCAGGGTGCTCAATTCGTAGGAATGGGCAAAGACCTCTATGAAACAAATGCCGAAGCCCGTAAGCTTTTCGATAAAGCTAATGAGATCCTTGGATTCCGTATCACAGATCTTATGTTCGAGGGTACTGAAGAAGACCTTAAGCAAACCAAGGTCACTCAACCTGCGATTTTCCTCCATAGCGTAATTCTTGCCAAAAGTCTTGGCGATGATTTTAAACCTGATATGGTTGCCGGTCATAGCCTTGGAGAATTCTCAGCACTCGTGGCTGCGGGCGCACTCTCTTTTGAAGAAGGACTTAAGCTTGTTTCTGCACGTGCCCACGCTATGCAGAAAGCTTGTGAGGCTCAACCATCCACAATGGCCGCCGTTCTCGCCCTCCCCGATGCAAAAGTTGAGGAAATATGCGCTGAAGTCGACGATATAGTAGCTCCCGCCAACTATAATTGCCCCGGCCAGGTTGTTATCTCCGGCACTCTTGAAGGTATTGATGCCGCTTGTGAAAAACTTCTTGCCGCAGGTGCCAAACGTGCGCTGAAACTTAAGGTAGGTGGCGCTTTCCATAGCCCTCTCATGCAGCCGGCACAAGAGGAACTTGCTGAAGCTATTGCCGCAGCTAAATTTGAAACTCCGGTATGCCCCGTATATCAGAACGTCGATGGTAAGCCCCACACTGATCCCGAAGAAATCAAGGCTAACCTTATCAAGCAGCTCACTGCTCCCGTTCGTTGGACTCAAGATGTTGAGGCCATGATTGCCGATGGTGCCGACGAATTTATTGAGCTTGGTCCCGGTGCTGTACTTCAGGGCCTTGTAAAGAAAATCAACCGTTCAGTCGCCACTTCAGGCAAACAATAATTTTTTAGATATATATAGTTTGTTGTGAAACAACAGTAATAAATTTGTCTACGGCATGTTGACCGGATAATTTATGAAGTTATCTCAACATGCCGGAGACTTTTATTACATTATTATCTGCACAATACACTTTTCAAATTATTTTACTCTTATGAATGTAGCTATCGTTGGAGCCAGCGGCGCGGTAGGCCAGGAACTCCTTAAAGTGCTTGACGAGCAGAATTTCCCCGTTGATAATCTCCGTTTGTTCGGTTCTCCTCGCAGCGCCGGGTCTGAATATGAATTCCGCGGTAAAAAAATTAAAGTTGAACTTCTTGATCATAATTCAGATTTCTCAGGAATTGATATCGCCTTTACCTCTGCCGGAGCAGGAACTTCTAAAGAATATGCAGAAGTCATAACTCGTCATGGAGCTATAATGATAGACAATTCCAGCGCTTTCCGCATGGATACTGACGTGCCGTTAGTTGTGCCGGAAGTTAATGGAGCGGATGCTCTTGACCGTCCACGTAATATAATCGGAAATCCTAACTGCACCACCATCCAAATGGTCGTGGCTCTCAAGCCGATTCATGACCTCTCTCCCATTCGTCGTGTGCATGTAGCCACTTATCAGGCTGCCAGCGGTGCCGGAGCTCAAGCAATGCAGGAACTCATCAATCAATATAAAGAACTTGCCGACGGCAAGGAGCCGACAATTGAGAAGTTCGCTTATCAGCTCGCTTTCAATCTCATTCCCCATGTCGACGTGTTCACCGACAACGGTTATACAAAGGAGGAGATGAAAATGTATAACGAAACACGCAAAATCATGCACGATAATGATATAAAAGTCAGTGCCACATGTGTACGTGTTCCCGTTCTCCGTGCTCACAGTGAAGCTATTTGGGTTGAGACAGAGAAGCCTCTCTCAACTGAGGAAGTGCTCGAAGCATTCAAAAAAGCTCCCGGACTTATAGTTAAAGACACTCCCGCTGAAAAGCAATATCCTATGCCTCTTGACATTACAGGTAAAGATCCGGTTTATGTAGGACGTCTGCGTAAAGATCTCTCAGATCCCTGCGGTCTTAGCTTCTGGGTGGTAGGCGACCAGATTAAGAAAGGTGCTGCCTTGAATGCAGTGCAGATCGCTCAATGGCTTCTTGCCAACGATCCTAAATTCAGCAAATAACTTAGACAATTGTTTTTGCAGAAATGAAGTAGCTAATATCTATCTACTATATAAATAGTAATTATTAATACAATATAGTTGCTTTACAAGAATACAAAAAGTTAGTTCAACTCTTTTCAATTGAATCAGTTGAGCTAACTTTTTTAATAATCTTTCTTTTATCTAAAATAACGGTTGTAAACGAGACAGAATGATATTGAATTAGATGTTACTCCTCCCTTGGTGAATAATTATAACCGTTGATGCGATAATGCTCCTTAAGACGATCAAGGCGCGCTTTGAAAGCATCGTAATCACGACTCTCGGGAGCTGACCACTGCACTTCTGACAGTGCAGCCCATCGCGGAAGGGCCATATACTGTACATGGCCGAAATCATGAATATATTCCGTCCAGAGATTTGCCTGCACTCCTAAAATATGATTCCTATTTTCAGGAGCAATTCCCTCAAAAGGCATAAAAGAGTAAGATTTACTCAAGGGTATGTAGCCTCCTATTGCGAAAGGTTCATTTTCTCTATCTTTTGACTGATAATAATCAAGATAATAATGGGTATAGGGAGTCATTATAGCATCATGACCCATTTCGGCTGCTTTTTGACCACCTTCAGCTCCTCTCCACGACATGACAACCGCATTATCCGGAATTCCACCCTCCAAAATCTCATCCCAGCCAATTACCTTTTTACCTCGTTTAGTCAAAAGATCAGTGGCAAAACTCATTACATGACTCTGCAATTTATCCTCTTTCGAGCTATGGTCATCATCCTTCAATCCTAATTCCCTGATTTTTGCCTGGCACTTCTCACATTCCTTCCAGCGGTCTTTAGGACATTCGTCTCCTCCGATATGAATATATTCGTAAGGGAAAATCTCCGACACTTCCGTCAGGACCTCCTCAAGTAATTTATAGGTGTCATCATTTCCGGCACATAGAACATCGTCAGAAATTCCCCAGATCGTCCATAATTCGTATGGTCCGCCGGTACAACCCAAATCAGGATGAGCTGTAAGGGCAGCCAACATGTGACCCGGCAGATCTATTTCCGGAATAATTGAAATATGACGATCAGCGGCGTAAGAAATAACATCCTGTATCTCTGCCGGAGTATAAAATCCACCGTATGGAATCGAATCACAAGTACTGAAATCATTCTTTATACATGTACCTCTTCTAACGGAACCTTTCGTTACCAGTTCGGGATGATGTTTCAAAGGCAAACGCCAACCCTGGTCATCTGAAAGATGCCAGTGCAAGCGATTCATATTATGAAGGGCCATCATGTCGATATATTTCTTCACACTATCGGCCGGAAAGAAATGACGTGCCACATCAAGATGAGCACCCCGATAACCGAATTCAGGAGCATCCGAAATTATCCCGGACGGAAATGCGACTTCCCCCTTATTGCCGGAGGGTATGGATTTACGTAAAGTCTGGATACCGTAGAAATTACCCGCAGGTGAGGCTCCGTCTATTTCTATTTTATCAATGGAAATAATTATTTTATACGCCTCCGGATTTTCTGCCGTCAGGCTGTCAGTCAGAACTATTCTTTTCTTATAATCCTTTATTTTGTTGTCTTCCTTAACTTCACTATCATTTGTTGCAACGATGGGTAAATCAAGATTGGTTAGCCTCTTTATGTATTCTGCCAACATAATGGCATTTTTCTGAAGCTTGTTGTTACCGGCTCTGTATACTATGACAGTGTTTGAATCTAATATGAATGGTTTGTTATTATTGACTGCCACTTCATGTGGAACAGGCACTACATTGTAATCAGCTACTGACTGTGCCTGTATATTTGTCAATAAGCTCAGTCCGATAGCTGTCAATCCGATAATTGTTTTCATAATATGAGGTCAGAATTAAAAATGTTTTACTTATTCGGGTGCCCACAAATTTAACCAAATAATCGCAAAAAAAACTCATACTTCCGATAATATTTTTATTTTTCCATTCATAAGTTACATACGGCATCTGTTTACCCAAGCGATAATTATAAAATTCTTGCGTATTTTTTACTAATTAAATTTGCAATTATAAGGTGAATCGTGTAACTTTGCAATGTAATTTTTACACAAGTTTTATGTAATTTCAAATCAACTTATATCAACTGACTTTATGAACAGAAAAGAACTTTTAAAGAGAGCGAAACTTGTGCTTCTCGGGGCTGTCTGCGGTGATATTATAGGTTCGAGTTATGAATTCTGTCCCGTAAAGGTACTCCAATTTCCTATAGTAACACGTTTCAGTCATCCTACTGACGATTCGGTTTGTTCGATTGCCATTGCCGATTCTCTGATATCTGACACTCCATTCACCAAATCTCTTCAAACATGGTGCCGGAAATATCCCCGTGCCGGTTACGGGGGGCATTTTTCCAGATGGATAATGTTGAAAGACCCTCATCCCTATAACAGCTGGGGCAACGGTTCAGCAATGCGAGTGAGTCCTGTGGGGGCAATAGCCCAAGATCTCGATGAAGTCATGACTCTTGCAAAAAAGACAGCTGAAGTTACCCATAATCATCCGGAAGGTATAAAAGGTGCCCAAGCAACAGCTACCGCTATATTCTTCGCTTTACGTGGTATGTCAAAAGAGGAAATCAAATCCTTTATAGAGAAAGGTTTCAATTACAACCTCTCACGTCGGTATTCTGATATCCAACCGGATTATTTCTTTGATGTCAGTTGTCAAGGAAGTGTTCCTGAGGCAATGATATGCTTTTTAACTGCTACAGATTATGAATCTACTGTGCGCCATTGTGTGGCCATGGGTGGTGACGCCGACACTATGGGAGCAATCGCCGGAGGCATTGCGGCTGCTTATTATGGTGAGATTCCACAACATATCCTCGAAGAGTGCGAAAAACGCATACCGGAAGATATGAAGGAGATAATAAAGAAGTTTAATGAAAAACTGGAATCAGTATATGGAGAATAAACAATATTGTTACAAATACCCCCACCCGGCGGTTACTACAGATTGCGTGATCTTCGGATTTGACGGGGTTGATCTTAATGTACTGCTCGTAAAACGAGGGCTTGAACCATATAAAGGCCGGTGGGCTTTCCCCGGTGGATTTCTTAAACCTGATGAATCTGCTGAAGAGGGAGCCACACGAGAGCTAAAGGAGGAAACAGGACTTGAAACAGCTTATATTGAACAATTTCACACCTATTCAACTCCTGACCGCGATCCTCGTGAACGAGTGATTACTATAGCATATTTAGCTTTAGTAAAAATTCAAGATGTTCAGGGTGGTGATGATGCGGCCGATGCACAGTGGTTTCCCATTAAGGATGTTCCTCAGCTTGCGTTCGACCATGATGTGATACTACGAGATGCATTGGGCCGACTGCGTGAAAGAATTCATTTTCACCCAATCGGATATGACCTCCTACCGGAGAAATTTACGGTAAAGCAACTTCAATCTCTCTATGAGGCAATATTAGGAATACACTTCGACCGAAGAAACTTTGCTAAAAAAATGTTGCATCTCGACATTCTCACCCAACTTGATGAGAAAGTGTGGCCCACACCGAAACGCGAGGCAAATCTCTATACCTTCAACCTTCAGAAATACCACGAACTTAAGCAACGGGGTTTCCGACTTGAATTCTAAAATTATATAAATCATGGCCGATAACTACCTTGAACATAGAATGGAAGATTTGCGCTCGGGCAAATTGCGTCCTGCTACCCTATCCCCTTCGGGCTCCACGCCTCGAAAAGGTTACTTGCAAGTGCCCTTTCCGCCGCGTCGTGTATTAGTTACGGGTGGAGCGAAAGGAATCGGATTAGCAATAACCAGAGCTTTTCACCGGGCCGGTTGTAAAGTCGCTGTATTCGACATTGATAAAGAGTCAGGTGAACAGTTGGCTAAAAATGAGGGTATCAGGTTCTATCATGTTGATCTTTGCGATTCTGAATGTGTGGAAAAGGCATTTCTCAATCTGCTTCATGCATGGCGCGATGTGGATATTATCATTAATAATGCCGGAATATCTCATTTTGAACCTTTGATTGAAAGTAATCTTGATAATTTCGATAAGATCATTGATACAAATCTTAGACCCGTTTTCATTCTTGCACGCCTTTGGGCAATCCACAAGAAGAAATACCCTATTCCTTCGGAATATGGAGGCCGGATGGTTAACATTTCCTCATCACGTCATCTGCAAAGTGAGACCGGCACCGAGGGCTATTCTGCCGGCAAAGGTGCCATAGTATCCTTAACTCATTCCCTGATGATGTCTTTATCAGAATTCGGTATAACTGTAAATTGCATTTCTCCGGGATGGATTCATACCGGCCAACCCGAGGAACTGACTGAAGCGGATCATCTGCAACATCCCTCCCGACGAGTGGGCATTCCGGAAGATATCGCCCGTATCTGTATTTTTCTCTCGCTACCCGGTAATGATTTCATCAATGGAGCAGATATAGTTGTCGACGGTGGAATGACACGCAAAATGATATACGTCTGAACTCTCACTGAATTCTTATATGAGCACAGTTTGCGTGCCAAGTAATTTCATTCCATAACTAATTAGTAAAAATTAAACAGAAAATTAGTGCCATCTAAATTAATTACAACAATAAAATCAAAGTGGCTTTGGATTATTATAGCCTTAACCGGAGTCATAGCCATTATTACTATCCTTTTTTGGCCTGTTCCTGAAAAATCCGAGGCACCACTCTCACCTATTGATGAGGTAAGGATGCAGTCCACCGATTGGGAAAAACCGGGTAAGTATTGGGTAACCCATTTAGCTACTCCCAATATCTATGAAGGTATCAATACGGTGGAGGGAGTTGTGCTTCATCACACTGCTTATGATGGCACCGCTCAACGAATAGCTAAGGCACTATGTCGCCCTACCGCTGAAGCGAGTTGTCATGTAGTTATCGATTACGATGGCACGCGTTATATCCTCGCTTCACCGGAGGTGATAACCTGGCATGCCGGAAAATCCAAATTCGGCGATCGCTTCCGGGCTAATCTCTACACAATAGGAATAGAATTTCATGGGAATACTCTTGAATATCCACTCACTGACCAACAAATAGAGAGTGCTGTGGAATACCTAAAACCAATAATTGCAAAGTATGGGATTCCGGCTGAAAATATAGTCACGCATCAGATGATACGCGAAGCATATATGGAAGCCAAACCTAAAGACAAAAAGGTCTTTCCAAAATTTGATATTACCCCCACAGAATACGACAGAGTCATCCATGCTCTCGATACGGCAAATATCTTTATCAAATAATTTTTATTCAAAAGCCCCTCCAACTCCATCTATACATTCCACATGAATTCCACATGGAAATGCCTGTTTTCAGCACCGGAAAGGCTCTCGGCAGTAAGGAAAGTTTCCTATGTCTTCACTTAGCGTGGCATAGTTGGCTCACGTATTACAAAATTAACGTCCGGCAGAGTTAATAGAAAAATATCTGTCTTTTTATGTGTTTTCCCCAAAGACAATATCTATTCTAATTCTAATTCTAATAGCTGTTTCCTATAACTTTCAATGTACCTCACAAATTGATTGAACTTGCGATTGCGTTTTCTTATTACTCGCGGCCGGAGTACAAACCAGTTTAGAGCAATCCACAACAGCAGAATAGAATATACAATTATCCCCCAATAAAACGAATGGAAAAATGTATATTCATATCCATAGAGTG
>CAZPHL010000069.1:0-13228 GCA_964586465.1 uncultured Sangeribacter sp. | reverse complement strand
AATAGATTCACCTGAAATCACGACATCTCAAGCCATATATGGCTTGAGATGTCGTGATTTCAGGTGAATCTATTGATAAATCGGAATTTATACTGCTGATTTTTTATAATATATCTTAATCAATAATCAATGAAGGGCAATTAATCTTTGAACGACAATTTACCACTCACTATGTCATCGATCATGCCTTCGTATGGAGCCTGAGATATCACTTTCTCATTGTTGGCTCCCTCATTAGTCTGATAAAAGATTTCACCAAACTCGGGAACTACATACTTCGGATAAGTCTGATATTTCACACGGCTCTCCTCCATCAAAGGAATATGCTCGTTCTGATAGCATACGGTGATCTCAGGATGCTCCTGAACCCACTTCGGGAAAAAGATTACTCCGTGAAGCTTGTTCTCCTTCGGCATAAAATTAAGGCTTACGTCAGTGCCCGTCGGCTCTGTCCAGGATACTTTGTAGACGCCGTCAGTGAGCTTTACGATGTCAGCTTTCTGGTCTCTCACCCAACGTCCGCCTACCATACCGCTATGAATACGATAGTCTACTGTGTCTTCGTTTTTAACATAAAACTCATACATCCACCCGTTAGCATAGGTGTAAATGAAATGTGACCCGATAAATTCTTCTATATCTTTCATAATTACTACGTTTTAATTTGATATTGCAAAGTTAATATATTATATTTGTGCCTGATTTGCAAATAATGACAAATTATTATCCTTTTAAGCCAAATGAATAAAGATCAGGAAAATACTCTGAAATCCGTATGTGAACTGATAGGAAATGAGATTATGGTAAAGGAAACGGGTAGAGAAAGTCTCGACCTGCCTTTCCACTCACATAGCTGTAACCAGATCATACATACTGTGGCCGGCACATTACGCATACAGATAGGCGACACAGCTTATTTTGTTCCAGAGCACCATATAGCATGGATTCCCGGCAACACCCCTCATAAGTTGTCGAGCAACAACCGTCAGATTGACCTCCAAATGATCTTTTATCCGACCGCTTTTTTTAATAAAAACACATTTTCGGTCTACAATACAAATTCGTTTATCGGAGAAAACCTGAAATTCATAGCCCGAAAGCCACATATAATCAAGAAATCCGAGCATCCGGAATTATTTGACTACTACATCAGTTTTCTGGGTTTGCTCCCAACAATGGGATTGGAATACCGCCTGCCATTGAAAGCCTTGATAATTCCGGATGACAAGCGTTTACAAGAAATATTGGAATATATCAACCAAAATCTTGGCGAGAATCTCGATATGGGGAGTGTAGCGAAAAGATTCGGAATGTCGGTAAGGAGTTTGAGTAGATTATTTCAAGGATCATATCTCCGGTTCACCGAATATGTAAATTATCAGCGCATCACCCGGGCCATAGAATTGATAGCCGATAAAGATAAAACCATGCAGGAGATTGCATACGATGTTGGTTTCAATACACCAACCCACTTCAATCGCGTCTTTAAACAAATATTAGGCTCTTCCCCCTCCCGATTCATCTGACAATCCCTCATCAATCTTCTTATTAATGAGGTATAAACCAGACGGTATGTGAGTTTGATATGGCATCAGGTAGCGTTGGATTCAGGATCCTGAATAGACTATGAGACCGGTGAGGATAATGTAGCCAATGGCATACGGGAGGGCTTTACGCAAGATTATGTCATCCGCTCCCTTCATATCACAAGCTGCTGTCGCGATAGCGATGCTCTGAGGCGATATCATCTTGCCACCCGTAGCTCCCGAAGTGTTGGCCGCTGCAAGCCAATCTGATTCCGAACCGCTGAAACCCATGATCGTAGTACGGGCATGCATGCCTAACTGTCCCCCCACATTGGCTTGTAATTTACCGAACAGTATGTTGGAGGAGGTATCCGAACCGGTCACAAATGTGCCGATAGCTCCCACCAATGGTGCGATAAATGGATAAAACGACCCCGATAAAGCCACAAGTCCGGCTGCTAACGCACCTATCATACCACTGTAATTCATTACGGATGCCAAACATATCAATGAAATTATGGTTATGGTGGTGAACTTCAGATTAACAACTGTCCGGGCCAAAACCACAATAAGCTGTCGCGTGGTCAGACCCTGTATATACCCTCCGATTACACTTCCTAAAAACAGCATCATGGCCGCATTACCAATCCAAGCGAAGGAAAACTTCGAACCTACCACCGGAATTACAAAAGAGGTGACAAGGCATGATTTCAGGAAGCTGTTTACAGGTGGACATAAGGAACCGCTCAGCAGTATGAACACTAATATGAATATGTAAACACTCCATGCCCTCAGAGTCGCCCCTGCTCCAAAGCGTTCACCCCGCGAATTCTTTCCTTCTGTTTTCCTATCCTTCCTGTTACCGCAGAATACACGGGCGTAAACCACAAGAGCTATGATAGCGGCCACCGACCCCAATATAGCCGGAGTTTCCACACCCATATTTACGGCACACACCAACTGCACGCCTAATGAGATGACTCCTGTCCAAATTGCGATGAATATGTTTTTCAACCATGCTTTCCTATCGGTGAGCATGAGTATTACAAATGGTATCAGTATAAACAATGGTGACAACTGAAGAATCACAAACGCCGAAACTTCACTAAGTGTAACGGTTCCGGCCACTCCTCCCTCTGAAATCTCATTGCATAAAGTCATAACGGGCACTCCCACAGCTCCGAAACCTGTGGCTACAGTGTTACCCAACAAAGCTACCAATGCCGAGAACACCGGTTTGAAGCCTAAACCTATCAATATGGCTGCAGGGATGGCAACGGCTGTACCGAATCCTGCCATACCCTCCAGAAGGCCGCCGAATCCCCATACCATGATCAGCACAAGGATGCCCTTGTCATCTGTAATGGAAGCAAATTGGCGTTTGATAGTCTCTATGGCTTTCGATTCTACCAAGACATTATAACTGTATATCGCCATCAGTATTATGAGCAATATCGGGAAGACCGCTTTCAAGGTGCCCTCCACTATACTCATGCCCATCACACTGTAAATTGAATCCTCCGCAAATCTTTCCGGCACTATTCCGATAGCGGGAGCTACCCATAGACCCAAAACCACGGTCATGATCAATGTTATCAACGCGCTTTTCCAACCCGACACTTTCAGACCAAGCATCAGCACAAAAAGCAAAGCAACCGGTAATATCGAAATCAATACATCCATATCACTATCAGATTAGAAGGTTTACCTGTCGATTATATGAGATGTTTTTCTTATCACATATATTAGACGGGTGGCTTGGAAACTCGGATTCGAGTTCTTAAAAAAGGTAAATTTCTCTTATAAACGGTATATTTCTCGCTATTATTGCAAGATAATGTTTACAATTTACGCGCCGGATAGCAAGATAGAGACGATAGTGTTAAAGCTATAAGATAAAAGGTATCTCCCTGCATCAAGGCTAATAAGGGATAAGAAATAATATTTTTTATTAAATACTACACTTATCTTTCGTCATAATTGTTATAACTCTAAAGAAGGTCAATCAGACTTTCAGATAAGTCGTGATTCTACGCTTCAGAGAGTAAATTCAGACAGTTAAAATAAAAATACGGATTATCGAATCATAAATAACTTCTATTAACTAATTTATTGATAACATGGAATTTCTTACTAATGACAAGTTGCTTATCGTCGGCGCAGCCGGTATGATTGGCTCAAACATGGCGCAGACTGCCCTGATGATGCATCTCACTCCCAACGTATGCCTGTATGATCCTTTCGCCCCGGCGCTCGAAGGTGTGGCCGAGGAGCTCTATCAGTGTGCTTTCGAGGGAGTAAACCTCACCTATACCTCTGACATCAAAGAGGCTTTCACCGATGCTAAATATATTGTGTCTTCAGGTGGTGCCGCACGTAAAGCCGGCATGACTCGCGAAGACCTCCTCAAGGGCAACGCTGCCATCGCTGAGGAGTTTGGTAAAAATATAAAGGAATACTGCCCCGATGCCAAGTTTGTGGTCGTGATCTTCAACCCGGCTGACATCACAGGCCTTATCACTCTTATCTATTCGGGTCTCAAGCCCTCTCAGGTGGCTACATTAGCTGCACTCGACAGCACACGTCTCCAGGATCAGCTTGTCAAATATTTCAAGCTTCCGGCTGCTAAAATTGAAAATTGCCGCACCTATGGCGGCCACGGTGAGCAGATGGCTGTGTTCGCCTCAACCACTAAAGTTGACGGCCGACCTCTCGACACTATCATCGGCACTGAGGATCTTCCCGCCGAGGCTTGGGAAACTATCAAGCAGAAAGTCATCCAGGGTGGTAAAAACATCATTGACCTTCGCGGACGCTCATCTTTCCAAAGCCCCTCTTATCTGTCAATAGAAATGATTGCTGCCGCTATGGGTGGCAAACCGTTCCGTTGGCCTGTCGGCACATACGTTGACAACGACAAGTTCAAAAACATTATGATGGCTATGGAAACCACCGTTACTAAAGAGGGTGTGGAGACCAAACCCTTCAGTGGCACTCCGGCTGAAGAAGCTGAACTCGAGAAGAGCTACCATCATCTGTGCGAACTGCGTGACGAGGTAATATCTATGGGAGTGCTTCCTCCCGTAGCTGACTGGAGCAAGATAAATCCCAACCTCTAATTACATTATATCAACAGAAGGCAGGTCGGAAAATCAAATTTTCTGACCTGCTTCCTTAATCTTTAATAATAACTCATTATGACAATAGAAACAGCTACCCCTCGAGATGCATCACTCATAGCGGATGCCATACTCGAGGCTATAGGACCCGATCTTACCGACCACCTCGCCGGTAAAAATAATACCAGACAGGATGTACACGATCTGTTCATGCGCCTCGCCGCCCGTGAAGACACACAATATTCTTATCTTAATTCCAGAATTGCCCGAGATGCCGACGGGCTGCCGATGGGAGTGTGTGTAAGCTATGACGGAGCTGACCTGAAACGGCTGCGCCGTCCTTTTTTCACAGAAGCAAACAGCGTTTTTGGTTGGGGTATCACCCCTGAGGAGGTTGAGGCGCTACCCGGTGAAACAGAAAAAGACGAATTCTATCTGGATACTTTGATGACACTCCCCTCCTATCGTGGCCGGGGAATTGCAAAAGCTCTGATCATGGACGCCAAGGAGAAAGCCTCTGCCAAGGGAAAACCTCTCGGCCTGCTATGCGACATTGATAATGATCGAGCCCGCAAAGTTTACGATGCCATGGGCTTTAAGGAATCCGGCTTACGTCCTTTCGCAGGACATGATATGAACCACCTCCTTCTTTATTAATCACACTCTCATATTGATCACACTCTGATAACAATCACACTCTGATAATACTTACACTCTGATATTTCTGATAATACTTACACTCTGATATTAATGTATTAATCACACTCTGATAATATAAGTGTATCAAATACACTTATTTTTGTGCTATTTTTCGCCTCATTGGACTTTTTGGCGTTTTTGACTGTTAAATATGTTGTATAACATATAAATAAATTTGCAAACAGTGAATTTGAGTGTTAATTTTACACCCAAATCATAACAACAGGCGAATCAACCTCTTCTGTAACCGTTTATAGCCGGGCGAAACCTATCGAGGTATCCCCTATTCGATCTAATACATTTTGAACTTCAAACTAAAACATATCTATAATCTTCAAATCATGAAACAGATCAGACTCGCTGCCGGATTCGGAACTCTTTTACTCCTCGCGGCATGTGGCAGCCATCAGGCTACTGCTCCTCAGCTTACCAAATCAGGGCTTGATCCCCAAAAATTCAAAGCTGAATATAAGGGCGACTCAACAGCTCTTTATACTCTCGTTAACGCAAACGGCGCTGAGGCTTGCATCACCAATTTCGGTGGACGTCTCGTATCTATGATGGTGCCTGACAAGGACGGAAATCTACAGGATGTCGTGCTTGGCTTTGACAGCGTACAGGCTTATTTCCCTGAAAACAATCTCTCCGACTTCGGAGCCTCTATCGGCAGATTCGCCAATCGTATCAATGAGGGTAAATTCTCTATTGACGGAAATGAATATCAGCTCCCCCTTAACAACGGGAAACACTCCCTGCATGGCGGTGGCGAGCTCGGCACTCTCGGCTGGCAATATCGCGTATATCAGGCTGAACAACCGAATGATTCAACTGTAGTGCTCACTATCAATTCTGCTGACGGTGACAATGGCTATCCCGGCAATATGACCGCTCAGGTGACTTACACTCTTCTTCCCGACAATTCTATCGATATCGCTTACACCGCCACTACCGACAAGCCGACTATCGTTAACATGACCAACCACTCATACTTCAATCTCAACGGCGATCCCACACAACCGGTTACCAATAACGAACTGATGGTGAATGCATCTCAGATCACTCCGGTTGACCGCACTTATATGACTGACGGCACTTTCGCTCCTGTCGAGGGCACAGCCTTCGACTTCCGTCAGCCCCGTGTAGTAGGCGACAGCATCAAGGCTTTCTCCAACCCGCAGATGCGCAACGGAAACGGTTACGACCATAATTTCGTGCTTGACACCAACGGTGATATCACAGTGAAAGCCGCCGAGCTTTACAGCCCTGTCACCGGTATCGTGCTTGATGTTTACACCAACGAACCCGGTGTTCAGGTTTACTCCGGCAACTTCCTTAACGGATCCGTAACAGGTAAAAAAGGCATCGCTTATAATCAGCATGCCGGCATCTGCCTCGAGACTCAGCATTATCCCGACTCTCCCAACAAACCGCAGTGGCCCTCTGTACGCCTCAACCCGGGCGAAACCTACAATTCACACTGCATCTACAAATTCTCAGTGAAATAATAACCCGGAATTATATCGGTCAGGTTCCCCACCCTCTTCCCGGTCGCGGGACCTGACCTTACCCCGAATTCAATCTTCACTAACCTATATTAATACCTAACATTTTATGCAGACATTAGACTGGATTGTCGTCGGACTATTTGTCATTGCTCTGTGCGCCATCATCTGGTGGGTGATGAAACAGAAGCAGGATAACGCAGGCGACTACTTCCTTGGTGGCAAAGATGCTACCTGGATTGCTATCGGTGCTTCGATCTTCGCATCAAACATCGGTTCTGAACACCTCATCGGTCTGGCCGGCTCAGGCGCTTCAAGCGGTATGGCTATGGCCCATTGGGAAATACAAGGCTGGATGATCCTTATCCTCGGATGGGTATTCGTGCCTTTCTACACCCGCTCCATGGTAATAACCATGCCGGAGTTCCTCGAGCGTCGTTATAACTCCACCTCGCGTACGATTCTCTCTGTAATCTCTCTTATAAGCTATGTGCTTACTAAAGTTGCCGTTACGGTATATGCCGGCGGTCTCGTATTCCAGCAGGTGTTCGGCATCGACACTTTATGGGGAATCGACTTCTTCTGGATCGCCGCTATCGGTCTTGTAGTTATCACAGCCATCTACACCATCATCGGCGGTATGAAATCCGTGCTCTACACATCTGTGCTCCAGACCCCGATTCTTCTGCTCGGTTCTGTCATTATCCTTGTGCTCGGTCTCAAGGAACTCGGCGGCTGGGACAGAATGATGGAAATCTGCTCTGCCGTTAAAGTTAATGAAGCCGGCGACTCTATGGTCAACCTCATCCGTTCAAATGACGACCCGCAATATCCCTGGCTCGGCGCTCTCATCGGTTCTGCCGTAATCGGTTTCTGGTACTGGTGTACCGACCAGTTCATCGTTCAGCGTGTCCTCTCCGGCAAGAACGAGAAGGAATCTCGCCGTGGTACTATCTTCGGTGCTTACCTTAAGCTTCTCCCCGTGTTCCTGTTCCTCATCCCGGGTATGATCGCTTTCGCACTTCATCAGGAACTTGGCAGCTTCCTGCCCCTCACTCCTGAAGGTAATCCTAATTCCGACGCAGCTTTCCCCACACTCGTGGCAAAACTCCTTCCTGCCGGTGTCAAGGGTCTGATTGTCTGCGGTATTCTCGCCGCCCTCATGTCTTCACTCGCCTCTCTGTTCAACTCATCCGCAGCTCTCTTCACAATCGACTTCTACCAGCGCTTCAAACCCAATACGCCTCCTAAGAAACTCGTTAATATAGGTCAGGCTGCTACAGTCGTTATCGTTGTCCTCGGTATTCTCTGGATTCCCGTGATGCGTTCGGTAGGTGATGTGCTCTACCTATACCTGCAGGATGTTCAGTCGGTGCTCGCCCCGGGCATTGCCGCAGCCTTCCTTGTGGGTATCGTCTGGAAACGCGCTACGGCACAAGGCGGTATGTGGGGTCTTATTGCAGGTCTCTTGATCGGTTGCACCCGTCTGTCAGCTAAAATCTGGTATAGCAATCAGGAAATCGGCGGCACCGATCCCTCTTGGTTCCAGTATGTGTTCTATGATTCGAACTGGCTCTACTTCTGCGGCGCGATGCTGATGTTCTGTATCGCTGTGGTATTTGTTGTCAGTCTCTTCACCAAGGCTCCGGAGGAGCAGAAGATACAGGGTCTCGTATTCGGCACTTCTACACCCGAACAGCGCCTTGCCACACGCCAGAGCTGGAACGCCTGGGATATCTTCCACACTGTAGTGATCCTTGGCATCACTGTAGCGTTCTACATCTATTTCTGGTAATTATTTCTAAGATATATTACGGTCTATATTTGAGTCCTCAGCTATATGACATCAGCGATCAACCATTATTCCCATCTGAGCAAATTCTATGTCGCGGTAGATTGTATAATCTTTGCAGTCAGCAAAGGTAAACTCAGTCTGCTCCTTATTAAAAGGAATTTTGAACCTGAAAAAGGGAAATGGTCTCTTATAGGTGGCTTTGTCGAAGAGGATGAGAGTGTTGACCATGCTGCGAAAAGAGTGCTTCACGACCTCACAGGTCTTGACCACGTTTTCATCCGCCAGTTGGGAGCGTTCGGCGAACCTGACCGCGATCCCGGAGCTCGTGTGATTTCAGTGGCCTATTTCGCACTCCTGAATCTCGCCGATGTCGATCAGGAGGTGGTGAATCAACATAACGCCAAATGGGTGGATGTGGATTCGCTTCCTCCCCTCGGCTTCGACCATCAGAAGATGATAGACCGTGCCCTTGAAGTGATCAGAAGGAAGATCCTTACCGGGTCTTTCGCTTTCAGCCTCCTCCCGGAGTTTTTCACTCTCACTCAGTTGCAGACTCTTGTGGAGAGCGTCACGGGACGCGAGCTGGATAAACGTAATTTCCGTAAAAGCATCTCTGACAATCCGGATATAGCTCCTACAGAAATGATCGACAAATCATCTTCCCGTCGCGGCGCACGGCTCTACCGATATATACATAATAATTGAACAATTAAGAATACTCATGCTTGAAAAACTTAAAGAAGAGGTTTGTAAAGCCAACCTCGAACTCGTGGCTCACGGTCTCGTGATTTTCACTTGGGGTAATGTCTCAGGCATCGACCGGGAAAAAGGTCTTGTAGTTATCAAGCCCTCCGGCGTAAGTTACGACAATATGAAACCTGAAGATATGGTTGTGGTCGATCTCAACTCCGGACTTGTAGTTGACGGCAATCTAAAACCGTCTTCCGATACTCCTACTCATCTCGCCCTATACCGCGCCTTCCCCGAGATCGGTGGTGTGGTCCACACTCATTCCACATACGCTACTGCCTGGGCACAGGCAGGGATACCTCTCCCGAATATCGGCACGACTCATGCCGACTACTTCCATGACGCCGTGCCTTGCACACGTGCCATGACTGAAGAGGAAGTGAAAGGTGATTATGAACTCGAGACCGGCAATGTGATCATCGAGACTTTCAAGGATATGAATCCCATTCATACTCCCGGTGTGCTTGTCACTAATCACGGTCCGTTCACATGGGGAAAGACTCCTCATGAGGCTGTCCATAACGCCGTGGTGCTCGAACAGATTGCCAAGATGGCTTCCATCTCATTCACTGTCAATCCCAATCTGACAATGAATCCCCTTCTCATCGAGAAGCACTTTAACCGTAAACATGGCCCTAACGCCTATTATGGTCAATAATTTATATTTAGTTTGATGTTAATCGACAAATCCAATATCTATAGTTATGTACGAAAATTATGAAATCTGGTGGGTAACCGGCGCCCAGCTCCTTTACGGAGGCGATGCCGTTGTGAAAGTTGACGCTCATTCTCGCGAAATGGTTGACGGTCTTAACAAATCCGGTAATCTTCCCGTGAAAGTAGTCTATAAAGGCACTGCCAACTCATCCAAGGAGGTTAGCGAAATCATGCTCGCTGCCAACAACGATCCCAAATGTGCCGGTGTCATCACCTGGATGCATACATTCTCGCCTGCAAAGATGTGGATTCGTGGTCTACAGCAGCTCAACAAACCTCTGCTCCACTTCCATACTCAATATAATGCCGAAATTCCATGGAACGACATGGATATGGACTTCATGAACCTCAATCAGAGCGCTCACGGCGACCGTGAGTTCGGACATATCGCTACCCGTATGCGCATCCGCCGCAAAGTAGTGGTGGGCCACTGGACAGATGAGGCTGCTCAGAAGAAGATCGCCGTTTGGGAACGCGTAGCCGTGGCTTGGGCTGATGCTCAGGATATGCTCATACTCCGTTTCGGTGACCAGATGAACAACGTAGCCGTTACCGACGGTGACAAGGTGGAGGCTGAACAGCGTCTTGGCTACCATGTAGACTATACCCCCGTAAGCGAGGTGATGGACTACCACAAGAAAATTCAGGAGGCTGACATCAAGGCTCTCGTTGAGACTTACTTCAACGAATATGTTGTAGCTGACGATCTTAAGAATCCCGAGTCGGAAGGTTACAAGAAAATCTGGAATGCCGCTCATGCAGAGCTTACTCTCCGTGCCATCCTTAAAGCAAAGGGTGCCAAAGGCTTCACAACCAACTTTGACGACCTTGGCACACACGACATCAACGATCCCAACTTCTTAGGTTTCGACCAGATTCCGGGTCTTGCCTCTCAGCGTCTTATGGCTGAAGGTTACGGCTTCGGAGCCGAAGGCGACTGGAAGAGCGCTGCTCTCTACCGCACTGTATGGGTGATGTCGGAAGGCAAAGGCTGCTCTTTCCTTGAGGACTATACACTTAATTTTGACGGTGCCAACAGTTCTATTCTTCAGGCCCACATGCTCGAGGTATGTCCCCTCATCGCTGAGGAGAAACCGCGCCTCGAAGTTCACTTCCTCGGCATCGGTATCCGCAAGAGCCTCACAGCCCGTCTTGTCTTCACCTCTCGTCCGAACCCGGGCATAACCGCCACTGTAGTTGACCTCGGCAACCGTTTCCGTCTCATTGCCAATGATGTAGTCTGCATCAAGTCTAAACCGCTTCCAAAACTTCCCGTGGCCTCAGCTCTCTGGATTCCCATGCCTAACTTCGAGACAGGTGCCGCAGCCTGGATTCTCGCAGGCGGTACACATCACTCCTGCTTCTCTTACGAACTTACTCCGGAATATTGGGAAGACTATGCCGAGATCGCCGGCATAGAGATGGCCCATATCAACGCCCACACCACAATTCCCGCTTTCAAGGATTCACTCCGCTGGAATGAGGTTTACTACATGCTTAATAAGTCACTCTGCTAATCTCGCTTCATTATGCCTGAAAAAGCAAAAGCAACTATTGAGGCCGGTAAGGCCGTGCTCGGCATCGAGTTCGGCTCTACCCGCATCAAGGCTGTTCTCATAGATGAGAACAACCGTCCTATAGCTCAAGGCAGCCATGAATGGGAAAATAAGTTCCTCAACGGCTTCTGGACTTATTCTCTTGAAGAAATATGGTTCGGCGTACAGGATTGTTACCGCGACCTGCGTAACAATGTCCTTGAAAAATATGGCGTCGAGATTCATGAGCTCGCAGCTATCGGCATCAGTGCAATGATGCACGGTTATATGGCTTTCGACAAAGATGGCGATATTCTGACTCATTTCCGTACCTGGCGTAACACCAACACAGGAGAGGCGGCCGCTATACTTTCGGAACTCTTCAACTACAACATTCCTCTTCGTTGGAGCATCTCACATCTCTATCAGGCTATCCTCAACGGTGAGGAACACGTGGCCAAGGTAGCGTTCCTGACCACTTTAGCCGGGTATATCCACTGGCAGCTCACCGGTGAGAAAGTTATCGGAATCGGTGACGGTTCAGGTATGATTCCGGTTGATCCCACCACCAAGGATTACGACCGGACTATGGTGAAGAAATTCGATAACCTGGTAGCACACAAAGGTTTTGAATGGACTCTCGAGAATATTCTCCCCAAGATTCTCGTAGCCGGAGAAAATGCCGGTTTCCTGACTCCCGAAGGAGCCCATAAACTCGATATCTCAGGCAACCTTAAACCCGGTATCCCCGTCTGTCCTCCCGAAGGCGACGCAGGCACAGGCATGGTAGCTACCAACGCTGTAAAACAACGCACCGGTAATGTTTCGGCCGGAACCTCTTCCTTCTCCATGATCGTGCTTGAGGGTGAGCTCAGCAAACCTTACGAGATGATCGATATGGTAACCACTCCCGATGGAAGTCTCGTGGCTATGGTGCATTGCAATAACTGTACATCCGATCTTAACGCATGGGTGGGACTCTTCCGCGAATATACCGAACTGATGGGTCAACCTGTAGATATGAACGAGATCTTCGGCAAGCTTTATACCAATGCCCTCAACGGAGATCCTGACTGTGGCGGTCTGATGAGCTACAACTATTTCTCAGGCGAACCTATCACCGGTATGAAAGAGGGTCGTCCCCTCTTTGTACGCACCGTAGGCAATCGGTTCAATCTTGCTAACTTCATGCGTGCAAATATCAACGCGGCTGTCGCTTGTCTGAAACTCGGCAACGATATCCTCTTCAATGAAGAGAAAATCAAGGTTGACCGAATCACCGGACACGGTGGTCTCTTCAAGACTCCGGGTGTAGGCCAGCGTATTCTTGCCGCAGCCCTGAATTCTCCTATTTCTGTGATGGATACGGCAGGAGAAGGTGGAGCTTGGGGTATGGCGCTTCTCGCAGGTTATCTGGTCAACAATAAGAATAAACGTAATCTGGCCGACTATCTGGAGATGGAAGTATTCGCAGGCAACACGGGCACAAGCATCGCGCCTACTGAAGAGGATGTTGCAGGCTTCAATGCTTACATCGAAAACTACAAAGCATGTCTCCCGATCGAGGAAGCGGCTGTAACTCACA
>CAZPHL010000068.1:3915-13421 GCA_964586465.1 uncultured Sangeribacter sp. | reverse complement strand
GGCAACCGCGACAACAACGACCGTGGCGGCTACAAGAGCAACCGCGACAACGAGCGTAAGCCATACGTTCCCGGAAGCGGCAGAGGTCCGCGTCTTCCGGAATCTGACGCTGACATAATCAATCCCGTCCACATGCGTCCACGCAAAGGCTGGAAGAAATGAGATACCAGGGAATAGGAAAAAGAGGTCTGGCGATATCCATACTCCTTATGGGTGCGATGTGCGCAGCCTCTTTTCTTTTTGCTCCCGACACAAGGCTCACAGGAGAATCAGGAATATGTCTGCCCTCTCCGAATTTATGGGAAATCCCCCCTATATGGTCTTGGGGAGCCAATACTTTTCTGTTGGGGGCTATTGCCGCAGGTGCGTTCTTTCTTAACCGTTATTATAACTTCATACGCTCCACAGAACCGGTATTGCCGACCATGTTCCTTGTGTTGGCAGCGTCCAATCCCTGGAACGACACTCATCTGTCGGCATCCACGATAATCTGCGCCGTCAATCTTCTTTCTCTGGCCGTGCTCTTCGGGTGCTACAGGAAACACAACGCCACGCAGGAAATTTTCATCATCGCCACCTTTTTCTCAATAGGGTCGATGTGTCAGTATGCCTTCCTGCCGTTCATCCTTCCCATAGTGATTGGAGCAATCATAATGAAGGCTTTCAGGATTAAGGAATTTTTTGCCCTTATCATGGGTCTGATAGCTCCCTATTGGGTCGGGTTAGGGTTTGGTCTGATCACCCCCGACCATTTCAATATTCCGGAAATCAGCAACCTGTTCACCGGTTTTGCCGCGCCTCCTGATCTGATTATCCTCATGTTGAGTGTGGGAATCGCAGGTTTCATAGGTTTGTTGTTAGGGTTTAACAACAGTATAAAACTTTATGCCGGCAATTCCCGTGTCAATGCTCTGAATATGACCATCAGTCTTATAGGGGTAATGAGTATGATCTGTGTGATAGTTGATTTCACCAATATGATGGCTTATCTAACGACCCTTTTCTTTACAGTAGCCGTACAGATTGCCAATCTTTGCGCTCTCTGGACCATAAAAAGAGAATGGCTCGTAGGAGCGGTGCCGGCGGTCATCTACATCGGTTTCTTCCTGGTAATGCTCTTTACCTGACCTCGTGATTTCACGTAATTCCGTAGAAAAAAATGAAATTTATCGTTGATAACAAAATCCCGTTCATCAAGGGACGCCTCGAAAGGGTTGGCGAAGTGGTTTACGCCGATCCTTTTGCTTTCACTCCCCGGTTGGTGAAAGATGCGGATGCACTGATTATCCGCACCCGCACCCGTTGTAACGAGCAGCTCCTCGCCGGCTCTTCAGTCAGTCTTGTCGCTACCGCTACCATAGGTACCGATCAGATCGACATACCTTGGTGTGAACAGCAGGGTATCACTGTAGAGAATGCTGCCGGATGCAATGCTCCCGGTGTGGCTCAGTATGTGTGGTCATCTCTTTTACGCAACGGATTTGATCCTCACAGACATACTTTGGGAGTGGTAGGAAAAGGTAATATCGGCTCTATCGTGGCCGATTGGGGGCGGCGTCTTGGCGTAAACGTCATTGTATGTGATCCGCCGCGTAAGAGAACCGGGTTTACAGATGAGGACTATCTGTCTTTAGAGGATGTGCTGAAGAATTCCGACGCCGTGACTTTTCACACTCCGCTCACAATGACCGGAGAGGATGCCACCTATCATCTTGCGGGACCTTCGGAACTTGCACTTCTCAAGGATGGCGCCGTAGTGATCAATGCAGCGCGGGGACCGGTAGTTGACAACGAAGCATTGGCTGAATGGGTTGAAGAGGGTAGAGGCATAGCTGTGGTAGATGTATGGGAAGGTGAACCGGTAATAAACCGTCGTCTTCTTGAAAAAGCTGTTATAGCCACACCCCATATCGCCGGTTATTCAAGCGAAGGGAAGCAACGTGCCACACGAATGGTGCTGGAAGCTGTAGAGAGGAAGTT
Organism: uncultured Sangeribacter sp.; assembly: GCA_964586465.1. Classification (GTDB taxonomy): domain Bacteria; phylum Bacteroidota; class Bacteroidia; order Bacteroidales; family Muribaculaceae; genus Lepagella. The sequence goes on along the minus strand of CAZPHL010000068.1, from coordinate 11,441 downwards.
TGGTGTCAGTCTTGATAAAAGCGGTCTGGAGGACTCTTATGTTCCATCCGCGGGCGCTATCAATCCTACCATTATTACAGACAGTTATGATCCTGCGGTTGACACCGTGGCGCTGCGCAACCATCCGGAGGATTTCGAGCGTCTGCGCAGTGACTACGCTTATCGTAAGGAACCTAAAATCTGATTTAACAGGCTAATGAAATACTACGTGGTTTTTAACGGTCCGAATCCGGGAATCTATGATAAATGGGAAGACGCGGCTGAACAGATTAATTTCAAGGGAGCCCGTTATAAAAGTTATCCCACCTCAGAGGCAGCCGCAGAAGCTTATCGCCGTGAGAGCGATGACGCCGGCACAGCTGATCTCGGACGGTTTCTTTCGAAGGCCGGCTCTCATCGTCTTCCCAAACCGGGTCAACCCGATTATATGACCAATCCTGAGGTTGATCTTGATGCATGGGCCGTGGATGCCTCATGTATGGGAAATCCGGGTCGTATGGAATATCAGGGAGTTGAGCTTATGACCGGGCGTGTGCTTTTCCGTGTCGGTCCGTTTGACGACGCCACCAACAATATCGGGGAATTTCTCGCTATAGTCCATGCCATGGCCCAAATGGAAAAAGAGGGGAAATATCATAACATATATTCCGACTCAGTGTCAGGCATGGCATGGGTGCGTACACATAAAATAAAGACACAGCTCAAACCGACCGAGCGCAACAGAAAAGTATTTGAGCTCATGGCACGAGCCGTGACCTGGCTCAATACCCATCGTTTTCCCGGTAAAGTCATGAAATGGCAGACCGACCGTTGGGGAGAGATACCGGCAGATTTCGGGCGCAAATGACAGGTTCTTATAATCAAGTCTCCGACTCCGATGCTTCGGATTTAAAAGAGACGATAAAGAGGGAGATCAGCGCTACAGGAGCTGTAGCCGTGGGTTTTGCCGAGACCTCATGTGTAGATGGGCAGGTGATGGAGGAGTATAAGGCATGGCTTGCGGGTGGCAATCATGCATGTATGGATTATCTTGTACGTCATGCTGCTCTGAAAGCAGACCCCCGTAATGTGCTGGAAGATGCGGCTACCGTAGTCAGCATAGCCTACAGTTATGCCCCCTCACAATGGCGTGATTCAGGTTTGCCGGTCATAGCCTCCTACGCTTACGGAGATGATTATCATGATGTGTTGCGTCAACGGCTGCAGCCGGTGGTTGATAGTCTCAGACAACGTTATGGAGGCAGCTGGCGCATCTGCATAGATTCCGCACCCTTGGCAGAGCGGTATTGGGCGATGAAAAGCGGAATCGGAAGGAGGGCTCTGAACGGCTCTATAATCGTTGATGGTTACGGGAGCTATATTTTCCTCGTGGAGATTCTGACATCTCATTCTGTGGCCTCTGATGAGCCTTCAGACCGATTCTGCCTGCGTTGCGGAGCATGTATGAAAGCTTGTCCACAGGGGGCGTTGAAAGCCGATGGCACCATTGATTGTCGCAGGTGTCTGAATTATCTCACCATAGAGCATCGGGGTGAATGGGAAGGGGAGTATCTGGAAGCAATGCAGACTCCTGTGGGGCGCCATACACTCTTCGGATGCGATATCTGCCAGCGAGTGTGTCCCCATAACCGCAACGTACCTCCTACAACAATCGAAGAATTTTATCCCCGTAAGGGTGTGATAGATTTTGAGCCTACTCCGAAAACAGAACATAGTCAGGAAGGTGACCTGACGGATGAGGTATCAAATGAGAATAAGTTATCAAATGAGAATAAGTTATCAAATGGGGAGGTGTTAAACTGTAAGGAGGGGCTTTTAGGTATGACACGGGCTGATTTCTCAAGACTATTCAAAGGATCGCCCATAAAACGGGTAAAACTCGAAGGGTTGTACCGCAACGCCTCCAATCTCAGGTGACGACATGAGAGTCAAGGCAGCGGTGACCGTCGATTTATTTTTTGTAGCCGAGGGGTTTTAAATTGAGGAAGACAGGCATTACAAATACATAAGCCAGAATCGAGAAGAGGAGCCCTCCCATGCTACCGACTGCGAACGAAAACCAGAAGTCATTCTCATCCTTACGGTCAATCAGAAACGGGACCATACCGAGAACGGTGGACAATACGGTTAGAAATACAGGCACCGCTTTATTCCGGAAGGCATCAAGATACACGTTGATTCTCTCTTCGCCGTTATCTTTTTTCAGTAGACTTCTGTATTCGTAGATCTGATAGATTCCGGCATTGACCACTATACCGGCCAAAAGCACCATCGAGGCGAATCCTCCGCTTCCGAAGGGTAAGCCTGTGATAGAGAAAGTCAGGAATGTGCCGATGAAAGATACAGGAATCAGGCTTATAATCACCAAAGGCAATGTAAGTGACTCAAAAAGCACCGCACACACGAAGTAGATGATCACTACGACGAGCAGAAGCAACCAATATTGTGTACCCTCATCTTTTTCCCAACCGTAAGTAGTGTTCAGACATCTGAATCCTACCGGGAATTTAGAATTGAATTCCTCCGTCATGTTCTCAATCAGTTGGTTGGAGTAATTCCACGACCCGAGCACGTTGAAAGCCACCCGGAGCACATATTCCTGATTCTTACGCGGGATACTGTTCTTGGCCTGACGTCGTGCAAGTTTCATGTAGTTGGAAAGACGCGTCGGAGTTCCGTCCACATCTATATAAGAGTTTTCAAGTTGCCAGAGGTCGAACTTCTCGCTACGACTTGAATGTAGCTTTATATCGGAGTCGATATATCTGTCGCGGTATCTTCCCAGTTCCCTGTCGGCAAGTATCTCACTCAAAGCGGCGTATGCACCGGTGATTGGAAAACTGTCACGAGCAATCCTCTCCTTGTCATACGTCATGAACAGCTCATCCTCCTGATTCTCATGTCCCGGTGTTTCAATGATTATATCCTGCACACGCGGATTTTCTTGCAACCGGCGCGACATATCCTCAGCAAATCGATAGAGTCTGTCATAGTTATAACCCGTTATGTCGATATGATGTGAACGGTAGGCGAGGTTCAGGGCATTGCTGAACCCCCGCTCACTCACTCCGTATGTGCTCCAGTCGGCGCCGCCGAGCGAAATCAACTGTCCGATTACCTTGTTTTCCAGAAGGTAAGGGAAACCTTTCTTCTGAGCCTCCTTCTTGAACTCCACCACAATGTGTCCGCCCCAAGGACCGATATTGGTCTCGAACCTCTCGATTTCCGGGAATTGCGAAAGGAACCGTTCGATCTGCAGTATCTTGTCGTTGAGTTCATGCATGCTTCCCCCCACGGGCATTTGACCCCGTATATGCAGTTTCTTCTCATTCTTCCCGGGCCGACGGTCAGAACTTGTCTTGAGATGATCGGCAAAAATTTTCATTGTCCCGCCGAGATATGTGGAAAGCGGGTCCTTGAGTTTTCTGATAAAGAAATCGCTGCCGAGCGTAGCATTATAGGCTTTCTCATACCATTGCAGTTCTTCCCGTTCATCCTCAGGAATATAGTTGTTCTCCTCTTCACCGAGTTTATCCGGAAGCGCATGAAATGGGAGGCCGAAAAGCAATAGCAGCAGGATGAAGTAAATCCATTTTCGTTTCTGCGTAAAGCGTATGTACTTCCCATACCATGATGTGAGGCGCTCTGCAAGGGGGCTGCTATCTTTTTCTTGTTTTTTCTCCTTCTTGCCATATCCCGTTTTCTCAATGAGAGCGGGCACGAAAAGCAGAGCCACGACCAGCGACACAGCCAGATTGATGATTATAATCCTTGAGAAGTCATAAAGGTCTTTCTGCAACTGTTCCGGGAGGAAAAAGATAATCACAAGAGCGCCTATAGTGGTGAGCAGAGCGGCAAATATGGCTATGAATGCGTATCGGTCACGGTGACGGAGATAATGATCCACCATTACAATCGAGGAATCTATTATGATACCGAGTGATACGGTTATACCTGCGAGAGCGAAAGAATGAAGCCGTATGTCTGCGAGCCAATAAATCAGGATTGCAATCAGTATATTGGCCACGAGAGTCACGCTTACTAAAAAGAGATATTTCCAACGTCTGCGTATCAGCATGATGAAAATCAGCAGAATCAGAAGAGACATGAGACTTCTGCGTACAAGCGTGTTCAATTCAGTCTCCTGCTTGTCGGCCGCGTTGAAGGTTAAGGTAAGATACACCCCTTTCTTCAGATTCTTCTTCACGATGTCGATTTGATCTGTCAGTTCATGAGAAAGCCGGATCAACGGAGCGTCAGAGTCGACATATATGTTTAGGTATATCGTGCTCAGTCCGTTGAGACGATAATAACTTGCAGGTAGCTCATCCCGGTATTCGTAAGTCGCGAGATCACCCATGTAGATGATACTCCCCTTCACATTCTTTATCGGCATACGTTCCAGAGGCTTGTCAAATTGATCCACAGCAAGATAAAGCGCCTTGCGCTCCCGTTGTAGCTCAGTATCCTCGGTTGTCACTTCGCCAATAATATCAGCCTTCCCCATGAATCCTTTCAGAGCCTCCTCCAGATCGGTGACGGTGATGCCATACGTACGCAGCACCATGGCATCATAGCTAATTTCGATATACTTTCCCGTGCCTCCCGTTATGTCGATACGTCTCACGCCCTCAATCGACTTGAGAGCCGGTTCCACCTGATTGCCCACATATTCCTTCAATTGGTCATCCTTCATTGCGGAATTGAGGCGGTAGGTGAGCAGAAGTTTCTCTTTCTCATCATTTCTCCCGGAGGTCACGACCTCTCCGCCGGAGACGGCAGGATATGACACTCCCTCCGGAAATTTCTTATAGATCTGTTTTATGGCCGAAGCGATTTCAAACTTTGTGGCGGAGACACTCGCCTGAGGTTTCAGCTCAATCTCCACACGTCCACTGCCGAAGTTGGATACTGATGAAATGCTCTCCACACCCTTGATGGCAGACACGACTCCTTCTATGCGTGATGTCACGTTCTGTTCTATCACTTTTGGCGAGGCATTCGGCCAGGAGAATTCCACAGTCAGAGTCTTTCCCTGACGCGGACGTGGCTCCGGTTCCACATCGAGCAGAGGAATTACCGCAACTCCGGCAGCCATACAGATCACCATCACCATCAGAAGTGTGAAGGGAGATATGCGGTCAAGACGCGACAGAAGACTTTTATCCCCGGTTTTCATGGCTTGATAATATTGTTCTTGGCAGTTCTGTCAGATTTATAAGGCCTATACACCTGATAATATAACAGGGGGACAATAAAAAGGCTGACAGCCGTCCCTACGGTCATTCCCACGACGAGCGTCAGCGAGAGGGGATACTGGAGGGCAGATCCCATGTCGCTGCGGTGCAGGAAGGGGAGAAGCGCGAGGATGGTTGTGAGTGATGTCATGAGTATCGGTCGAAGTCGCTTATGACCGGCCTCATTGACCGCTTGTAAAAGGGGTAGCCCGTCGTGTCTGAGTCTTTTGATGGTGTCTATCTTGAGGATGGAATCATTTATGATTATACCTGCCATAACAATCAGACCCGTCATCGACATGATGTTGAGGGTTTCCCCCGATAGCCACAGCACCAAGAACACAGCGAATACATCGATCACCATCTCGAAAAGAATGATGAGAGGTTGCAAGAGACTTTCAAACTGAGCTGCAAGAATGAAATAGAGAAGGGCGAGCGAAACGGTCAGGACCATGGCGAGCTCGCCGACAAGTTTTCGGCTCTTGAAATATTCCCCTTCGTAAGAAGCTGTATATTCAGGATGACGCTTCACAAAACCGTTGGTATAGTCCATGACCTCCCTGATTTGCTTGCTTCCGGCGTTGAGTTCAACGGGATAGTATTCCCCCGAGCCGGCAGCCGAAAGGCGTTTGTAATCCTCCCTGCGAGTCTGACGCAAGAGTAGAGACAGGGGGATATCGGTTCCCTCGTCATTCTTTACTGTCGCGGCCATCACGCGATCGCTTTCACTCCCCTGTTTCCCGACCATGATCGGTATTGAATTGGAACCGTCGCTTATCTCAAACACATTGTTCTTATGCACGGCTTCACGCAGATGTGTATAAAGACTGCGGTAACCGACCTTGTGTAGAGTCATACGTTCCGTATCGGCAAGATACTGAAGGTTTTCTTCGGTCACCACAGGGCGGATATGAATGTCGGGAAATGCAGAACGGAGCGAATCGATGAAAGCCCGGCTCTGCGCCACACCGGGACGCCCGCCCTCGGCGGTCTGAAGTTGTATTTCCAGATCGCTTCCTCCCGTTTGGAACACAAGTTCATACAGGTTGCCCGACGATTCAAACGAGACACTCGCCTTAGGATAGTCACGAGATAAGATAGTTTCGATTCTTTCCTTGGCTTGTTCCAGTGCTTCGGCATCACGACATTCAAGATAGACTATAGCTTCGGAAGTGGTGAGTTCCTTAGTATGAGGTAGAAGGAATTGCTGCACTCCTGCCATTACCGTGGAGTGAACGATTGCTCCGGAGTCTGTGGAGGATGCCCGATTATCAATATTTCCGGTAGAGAGGAGGGCGAGGAGTTTTGAAATTCGCCTGTCGTTTTCCTCGGCTGAAATTCCCGAGTTCCAGTCGATAGTCATCAGAGTGTCGTCAGGCGCGATAAGGGGCATACGCTCCTTATCGAGATTTACGAAGAGGAGAGCAGTAAGAGGAATGCAAAGGAATCCTGCGATTATATATAGCCAAGGATAGCGGAATATATGGAAATGTATCCTGTCATAGATTCTCATCATTAACCCTCTCTTTTCTGAGTCGGTTGAAAGATCCGGTGTTACCGTTGTCGCCGGCTTTCGCTTGAATAGCAGGAAATAATAGACAGGTATCACCATCACAGACACAGCGAGAGATGAGAAGAGAGCTATTGCCACAGCCATTGCCTGGTCGTGGAAGAGGGCTCCGGCAGTGCCGCTCAGGAACATCAGGGGAATGAAAACAGAACAGGTTGTCAATACGCTGCTGAGCATCGGTACGAACACCTCCCTTGTGCCCTCAGCTATGGCCTCAGCGAGAGATCTCTCATCAGTCTGTTTCTGCCGTACGTTGTCGATCACGATAATGGAGTTGTCCACCATCATGCCCACGCCGAGAATCAAGCCGGATAGAGAGATGACATTTATCGAGATCTTCAGGAGGTGGAAAAGAAGCAGGGTAATGAGGAGCGACACCGGGATTGTTATGATTATCAGAATAGTCGGTCGCCAGTCGCGCATGAACATGAAGAGGATCAGGCACGCTAACACCGCACCTAAAAGAAGATTCTGTTCAAGATTGCTGATGGAATAGGAGAGAAGTTGAGTCTGGTCGCGGGTGAGTCGGAAACTTATTTCGGGGAAGTCCTTTGCGAGCTCGTCAAGCAACTTCGTCATAGCTTCCTGAAGGTCTTTCATCTGCGCGTCATTCTGTTTGACGACAGCCATAGTGACGGCGTTACGTCCGTCAGACCTTACCAGTCCGGAGCGTGTCGCAGTGCGTTCAGTGATATCGCATATTTCACCGAGTGTGACCA
>CAZPHL010000068.1:0-3815 GCA_964586465.1 uncultured Sangeribacter sp. | reverse complement strand
CGGTTCATTCTTCAGTGATATGTCGAGATAGAAAGCCGGTATATCCATAGCTCCGGCTTTCATCACCTTAGGACGGTCAGCATCCTTGGGCAGAAAACGCATGGCACGGTCCACCTTCTCATTGACTTCTATGAAGATGATATCCATGTCGCTTCCCGGGTCGAATGTGAGTCGGATAGTTCCGGCATCCATACGGCTTTCAGAGCGTATCTCCTTCAGTCCGGCCACTTGCAGCAATTGCTGACGCAACGGTTTGGTATAGGTTTCCTCCACCTCACTTACGGCATATCCGGGACAAACGGCCTGTACCGTTATCTGAGGCACATCGATGTCAGGCATCAGCGACACCGGTATATACCGCATAGCCACCAATGCAATCACCGTAATTGCAATCAGCACCATACTGACGGCGACAGGTCTTTTAATCAATGACCTCAGCATACTCATCGTAGTCTTACCTCCGTGCCGTCAGCGAGGTTGAGATTACCGCTTGTTATCACGATGTCACCTTCGGAGATTGTGGTTTCCTTACGCTTGCTGCCGGTGATGGCGAAAGAATTTATATTAGATTGCACGACGTCCACGTATGTCCACAACGCGCGACCATCCTTATAGCGGAATATTACATGGTATCCGTCACGTTCCACAACGGCATCTTTCGGCACCACGAACATATCACCTACATTCTCATCCACGGTTATTCTGACGTTCATCCCATCCATCAGTATAGGGTCTCGTCCGTTTATGTGTGCGGTTACTTTCACCAGTCCTTTCTCATCGACTTGCGGATTGATTCCTGTCACAGTTCCGCTGAATGTCTTCCCCTCATCCACGAAAGGGGAGACTCTCACTTCCCTCCCTTTACGTACGGTGGCTAACTCCGCCTCCAACACCTTGAATTCCACATCGAACGACGAGTCGTCGATGAGTGTGCAAACCTTGTCACTCTTCTGATTGGTTTTAGCATCGAGGTTGGCGATACGTCCTGCGAACGGAGCCCGGAGATCACAATCTGCCAAGGCCCGTTTAGCTTCCTCCAGTTCATATTGGGCGGTATAATATCCGGATGTCACCTCCGCCTGTTTCATAATGTCGGCAGGCACGTCCTTCATATCGGTGTCATAGCCGAGACCTATCAGACGGTCTATCAGTTCCACTTTTGCGCGCATCAGGTCATGTTCCGCTTTCTCCACTTCGCGTTTACGCTTTTCCTTGTCAAGAGTAGCTATCACCTCACCCTTCTCCACATGCTGACCCTCTTTGACGAATAAACGGAAGTTGATCCCCTCGTCAGAGAAACGGAGGTCACTCTTCTCCCTTGCCGAGAGATGTCCGTTGCACACCACCTGTTTTTGAAACGGTGATACCCGCAGGGTCATGGTGTCGACGTAAGTTTCCGTTATTGTCATTATCTCCGGAGAGGCCTTCTCCCCTGAATCCTTTTCCCTGTTGACACAGGCCGCCAGAAGAGGGAGCATCCATATAAGGCAAAATGATATCTTATTCATGAAAAGTTTATATACAAAAATTTGAAGTTATCTCGCCTTCCATTTTCATTCTATAACGTAAGCTTGTAGATGTTACCTTGTAGGTCTTTTCCATAGAGATTGCCGTTACGGGCCACAGCTATCTTAACAATGTATTCACTAACCGGAATTTTCCGGATGAAATTGCCATCCCAATCAAACTCATGTATTTCCATAGGCTTCTCAACCAAATAGGAATCCTCCATACTTTGATTCATGAAGAGTGCATAAATATTATCATCATTAGCTTTGATGTCGCAATAATATTCATGACCCTCGGGATTATTATCGGGTACATTATCTGATTTTACACTGAAAGATTTCCGTTCTTTAGTATCAAGATCCAAAAAATTGATTTGGTTTCTAAATCTCATGGCGGAAACAATCTTTTTCTTTTTATCATTCATCACCATATAGCTATGGTATTTAGAAAATGGGTCATCAGTAGGCTCATAAAGAATCTCTTCCCATAATTCGTCACCGTTGTCTATATTTCGTGATGTAAGAGCATAGGAACCGGGTATCTCATGTTCGTAGATCAGATTAGAATCTTCAGAAATGAAAGCATTGAGTACTCTTGGAAAAGATTTTACAGTTCTCTTGTAAATAACCTTTCCATTATCCTTGAGTGAATCAAGATCAAGAATGACAATGAGACTCTTGTTGACATCCTTAAGGTAAAGATATCTGTTGTCAGGCTGACCGATAAAGCTCATTCCTGACGTGTATTCGTTATCCGACCTTCCGAGTTTCCCGAATTTTCCTATCCTTTTCCCATCCAGCGTAAACACCTGAAGACGTCCGTTGTTATCCTCCATATCCGCTATAAGCATGTCATTCACTATAATTAAATTATTTACAGCCGGCAGAGTGTCGCCTGAGATGATGAGGCTACCATGCCTTTCGTCATACTTATCATCCAACGAGACAATCACGGTGTTATCACAGAATGGATTCGGGTCTTTCTGTGCACAAGCAGTCAATATTAAGACTGTGGCTAAAAGAAATAGATGCTTCATATTGAGACTATGCATTGATATTTATTCAGAGGTTTGAATTTCTCTTAGAAAATCCTTTATATCATACCCTTTTATTGTGTCATCGTCACCATCCAGACAATAGAGAGTTCCTATGGTTTGGTCAATGTCAAATCTACGAATATTATTCATTCCCGTATTGATGGAACCCAGCGGAGTACCGTCCCATGAAATAAAATCGAGATGTTGATTGGTTATCTCATCATTTTTAATTTCATTTCGAATAAGGGTAAAAAAGTCTTCATAACCATATCCACCTCCGAATACTGACAGATTTTTCCGTGCCAATTGAGCCAATTCTGATTTATCGGAAGGTACATCCGTATAATAGATTACGGCTCCTCCTGTACCATTTGTTTCATAAACTACAATTCGATTATCGTATCCCGGTATTTCAGCGACGATATCCCCATTCCGGCCTATGGTGGGAGAGGTTAGCAACAGTTGTAAGTCCTCCATACTGTCAACATTACCGGAATTGAGAAGCTCCAGATACTCGTTATTAAGATTAATCGAGGCCTGGTCGGAGAAAGTTCTTAAAGATCTCTTTATACTTTTAGTTTCAGGATCAACCACGGCCTGAAGATATATTGATGGATTGAGTCCATATACCCACAAAGGCATTTGCTCCGGTTTTGTATCAAGTAGGGTAGCATTGGTCTCATAATTACCATCTTTCAGTAAATTAGTAAGATTCACTCCGAGTATTTTTTGCTTGTTTAAGAGTGGTATATAGGCAATGTTGTCATTTTGTCCATTTTTATAGTAAGATGTTTGAAAACATGGTACCGGCATTATGAACTCATAAGGGCCATTTCCGATATTGAAATAACTTCCGATTGAATCCATCTGAGGAAGAGCATAAAAATGCCAGAAATTCTCGTTCTCCATTGTTGATATCACCATTAAAGAATCAAGCACCTTGATTTCGGTTATTCCGAAGGAGGCAATCTCAGGTAGTTGGATAGCTTTGCCATTCAAATCCGTTTTGACAGAGAATTTGCTTTCATTAATTTCCACTGTGCTGTTTGATGCTGTTTTTGAGCATCCGGTGAAAGCTATTAGAAAACTTACAATAATAAATGGAATTATTTGCTTCATTGTGCTAAAGATTTTGAAGTTATAAGACTGATAAGGAGCTTCTCAAGTTATGATATTTTTTGTAGGGTTATGTGGTGGTAAAGTTAGCAAAAATAAATAAGAGGAAGGTAGAAATTCCAAGAAAATAATGACTGAAAAATAACTGAAAAAT
>CAZPHL010000067.1:0-13762 GCA_964586465.1 uncultured Sangeribacter sp. | reverse complement strand
AAAATTGCTATATCTATAAAATAATGAAGAAAGGAATATTAACGTTGGCTTTCGGGACATTCGCTCTCGGTATGACCGAATATGTTATGATGAGCATTCTGCCCGATTTGGCAAACACATTTCATACAAGTATTTCAAATGCCGGACATCTCATTTCATCCTATGCAATTGGTGTATGCGTCGGTGCCCCTCTTTGTGCTATTTTTCTACGAAATTGGGAGCTTCGTAAGATCCTGATTGTGCTTATGGCTATATTGGCAGTGGGAAATATCCTGTTTGCCATAAGCCAAACATTTGAGATGGGATTGGTAAGCCGTTTCATCTCAGGTCTCTCTCATGGCGCATTTTTCGGTACCGGATCAATCGTTGCAAGCCGGCTGATGCCCGATAAGCAGACTACAGCGGTTTCCCTCATGACTCTAGGAATGACTACTGCCAACTTAGTGGGCATACCTTTGGGAAGTTTCATTGCAAACACTCTCAATTGGCGCTGGATCTTCTTTTTTAACGCCGTATGGGCTTTGGTGACAATGCTTATGTTTATCTTTGGAGTGAAAAGTGTGGGGAGTTTGCCTCACTCCAATATTTCGGGAGAATTCAAATTTCTAAAAAGTCCGGCTCCCTGGATTCTGATTCTTTTCACTATCCTTTGTCAAGGAGGGTGCTTCTCGATGTATTCTTACGTAACTCCAATCATGGGGAAAGCAGGTCTTGCTCAGAAATATATCCCTATTTTCATGATATTGGTCGGCGCTTCAATGAGTATTGGTAATTATGTAGCCGGGGTGTTATCCGACAAATTCACTCCCGGTAAGATTGCTCTTGCCGTCTCAATGATTATGACGGTAGTACTCCTTTCTATCTACTTCGAATCGTCAAGCATGGTGCTGACAGCGGTTTCTGTATTGATTGCGACAGCTTGTCTATTCGCCATGTCTTCTCCGATGCAACTCCTTTTGCTGAAATATTCCCCCGGCGGTGAACTGATGGGTGGAGCGGCAGTACAGATAGCTTTTAATCTTGGCAACGCTATTGGAGCCACTGTTGGTGGCATTGCTCTCTCAAAGACCGGGTTCCCGGCAACGGCCTCCCTTTATGGCACTATACTGGCAGCAGTATCAATCATCACGATGCTTTTATTCATCCAAAAGATAGCTGCGAAAGAAAAATTTGATTCCTCAGCGAATGTTTAGTAACGAAGTTGGTTAATCAACTTTTTGCCGGATTGTAATATAAAATCACCAAAAATGCAGTTTCCCCTCCATTAAAGACAATTGACACAACATTTTCTTCAGGCGGATTGCAAGTCAGTAAAATCAGGTAATCAACTTACGATATTCAATACCTTATTGGAAAAGTAAAAGGGAGCATAAGCGGATTAAATATCTGTTTATGCTCCCGTTCTTATATAATTTTAATTGTTGATAAGGGTCTCTATGTCATGTTCAACCGTATCAATGGTACCAATACCGAACTTCTCCTTAAGCACTTTCAATACATCGGGCGTAAAGAAAGCCGGAAGTGTCGGGCCGGTATGTATATTCTTAACACCGAGAGCAAGAAGAGCTAAGAGCACAATCACCGCCTTCTGCTCATACCATGCGATATTGAACACAAGGGGAAGATCATTCACACTCGGAAGATTGAACGCATCTTTCAATGCAAGGGCTATGCGCACGAGTGAGTAAGAGTCGTTGCACTGACCTGCATCAAGCACACGGGGAACACCGTCAATATCGCCCAGCGGCAATTTATTGTATCGATACTTGGCGCATCCTGCGGTCAATATAACGCAGTCCTTCGGAAGAGCCTCGGCGAACTTGGTATAATAATCACGCGAAGGCATTCTTCCATCGCAACCGGCCATAACCACAAATTTACGTATCTTTCCGGCCTTTATTAGCTCAATTATCTTCGGAGCGAGTTCTATCACCTGATGATGCGCGAAACCTCCGATGATCTCGCCGTGCTCAATCTCTGTAGGTGGCTCACATTTCTGAGCATGGGCAATCAATTCGGAAAAATCTGTAGGTTTGCCATCCTTTCCCGGTTCTATATGTTTGGTGCCGGGCATAGCCACAACTCCTGTTGTATAAACTCGATCCATATAAGTTGTCTTCGGTCGAGGAGGTACGATACAGTTGGATGTAAATAGGAAGACACCGTTGAATGTCTCAAACTCGGTGGTCTGCTTCCACCATGCATTACCATAGTTACCGGCAAAATGCGGATATTTCTTGAAGAAAGGATAATATTGACCGGGAAGCATCTCTGAATGGGTATAAACGTCTACCCCTTTATCTTTAGTCTGCTCAAGCAAGTCTTCCAGGTCTTTAAGATCATGACCGGAAATAAGGATACCGGGTCGATTCCTGACACCGATGTTCACTTTGGTTATCTCAGGATTTCCGTAACTCGCTGTATTGGCCTTATCAAGGAGAGCCATCGCCTTGATACCACCCTCTCCTACTCCGAGCACGAGATTATAGCATGCCTCAACACTGAGATCAGGACGTGCAGTCTCAGCCATGGCATCCTCTATTATTGCATATACATCCTCATCTTCATAACCGAGATTGGCTGCATGACGAGCGTATGCGGCCATGCCTTTGCAACCGTATATTGCTAATTGTTTCAGACCTCGGATGTCTTCGTTAGGTTCTGCAAGCACACCGGTTACATTTTCAAGCTCTATAGCCTCCTCCGGTTTAGCAAAGAATTCCACCTCAGGAAGATCAGGTAGTTCTATTCCCTCTTTCTTGGCCGTGCCGGCAAGAATATTCTTCAATTCAAAACCACGACGGATATAATCATCGAGCGACGGATTATCGAAATTGGCATTCGTGATTGTGGTGAACAATGCATCCATTACAAAATGGCTTGCCTCTCGAGAAGCGTTGCCTTTCTCTCTCAATTCACGATTGATGAGTGAAATACCCCTGACACAATAGAGAAGCAGATCCATACGAGCAGATGTTTCGGGCTTTTTACCACATACACCTTGTATGACACACCCGGTGCCATGAGCTGTCTCCTGGCACTGATAGCAGAACATTTTTCCGGAGTTTTCCATAATAAGAACAATTTATGCTTTTCTTATAATCTTAAATTTGATTGATCGGTGATATACCAAACCAAAGTTCTATTGTTTCTTGTATTATTGAACATATACATGGATAAGTTCAAATGAAAAGAATTTATAAATGTGAAAGTACAACACCTTCCAAAGTGATATTGTTCATCATTATAGATAACAAAATTTCTGTTAATAAACTTAATTACTTTCTTCTGTCTATTCTACAAGATGGAGCTCCTGAACAAACAACCGGATACTCGGGATGACGCTTAAACCATGCTACGGCGTAAACACAAGTAGCACCAATCTTATTACCCTCTTCAAGTATTTTATCAGCTGCCATTTTCACTAACTTTCCGGCAATACCTTGACCTCTGAGAGATGGATCTACAAAGGTATGGTCGATAATAGATACCCCGTCTTCTGTGGGGAACGTAACCTCAGCAACTACATTTCCCGTGGAATCAGTTGCATAAATTCTATCGTTTTCTGTTATAAAATTCATAGTAGTTGATTATATTTTAGATTCTTTATATACGTTTGTTGTCTTGACCGGCAGGTCAGTTATTACTATGTATAAAAAACCGGCGTCAAGAGATCTCTCATGGCGTCGGCAATAAAAACTTTCTTTAGATCTTTCAATAATCGTAAGCAAAAGTTATCAAGCCTTTACCTTTATAAGCATTACCTTGGAATCTGCCTTTGCAACGACGCTATGAGGCACACCTTCGCCCACGAGCATAAACTCTCCGGCATTGATAGTATGCGGTTTATCTATCATCGTGAACTCTATAGAACCTTCTATCACGTTGACCATCAGTTCGGCAGGTGCAACATGTGTGGCAAGGCTTTGACCCTCTTTAAGAGCGAGAAGCACTACTCCACCGTTAGTGTTTTCAAAGATTCTGTGAAATTGAGCATGATCATCTGCTGATTGAATCTGATCGGCGAGCACATGAACTTCGCCAAACTTATATTCGGTTTCTATCATAATAAATTAAAAGATTAAGTATAAATAAAATCCAAACTATGATGAAAAGATTATTCACCTTTTCGTTAGTAAAACATCTGCCGAAGTTAATTTGTTCGGCTTTATATCAAGCTACAATACCCTTAACGTTTCTGGTAACTGATATTCAATTTAAATCACTTCTCCCTGCATTTGTATACTTTTCTCCATACTCATATAATCTTTTATAATTATGAAAGAAATCTTTCGCGGTGATTTTATAATAATGAAAGAAAACTATGGCAGGTCTTTGATTATTCCATTTAATTACTTAATTTTGCATTGCAAAGCTGTCAATTACACTCTGACAGCAGGAAAGATTACATCACCTCCGGCAATTCAGCTGCGAAAACAACTGAAAGTGATGGAACGGCTCTTCTTTCCTAAGGTTCACACTTGTGCCTGAAACATTACCATAGATTGCATCCCGTTTGCAATATTTTGACCATTGGCAACGATTGTATTTACAGTGCTTTTGTTCTGTAGGTTACTATCGTTTGCTAATGAAGAAATATGCAAAAAAATGAAGAGCCAAAAAATTTTTTCTTATCCACTTTTGATATTGACCCCAAATTACGCAGAATACTCTTCCGGGTAGATATCGTCACACTCGTTTTCTTCAATTTTCCCACTCTTGCCCCTGAATTAAAAGATAAGGCTATCGGTTACGATGGCTACGATATAAACCTGTAAATCATTTTTACAATGCCCACATTTAAAA
This sequence comes from uncultured Sangeribacter sp., assembly GCA_964586465.1. Taxonomy (GTDB): domain Bacteria; phylum Bacteroidota; class Bacteroidia; order Bacteroidales; family Muribaculaceae; genus Lepagella. The sequence goes on along the minus strand of CAZPHL010000067.1, from coordinate 8,956 downwards.
ATAGTGTATTAAACCCTGAATTTGATAACCGGCTTGACCGTTATGTATTGGGAGTCCGGCGGGTGGAAAATGACTTCACAAAGCTATATGAACTCAGTGCTTCTATCCCTGTGATGATTGATCCTTTGATGGAGTTTGATCTTCAGGCTTGGGCTTCTAAGAAAAGTGCAGTTTACATAAATATGGCTATTGCTGATAATTACGAGAGCATTGCAAATGCCTTATCGGATATCGGAGATAATTTTGTGATGGACAATATTGACTCTATTCCTGAAAGCCCGGATAAAGAAAGTCTTGAGGAACTGGTTCTCTTTATTCTTAAGCGTGAAGAGGATTTTTCACTTCCTAATGGTAAAATCGTAGATTTTTCTTTAGGTAAATGTGCAATGCGAACCACCGGTTTTCCGGAATATTTAGAAGGGAAATCTATTAATGCACTCAGGCTGCGTATCCCCGATCCGGGAAAAGAAATGGAGTATATACAATTATATAATGTTGATTAACACACTGTATATATTGTTAATTAACAATTTAGCCTTAAAACGAAAAGTTGTAACTATCAAAACCCATATACAATTAATTTGTATTTTAAACCAAACTAACGAAAAAATGGCAAAGAAAACTAAACCGGTAGTAGACGAAAATCTACAGAAATGGGAGGAATTTGCTGCGGCTCATTCGGCTCAGTATGCTCTGATTGATGCTGATGGTAATCTTCTCAGCGATTGCACCTACGACTTCATAAGAGAGCCGGAGAATGGATTCGCAGTGTTTAAACAAGATGGGAAATACGGATTTCTCAGTCTCGACGGTTCTGTAGCAATACCTGCAATATATGAGAGTGTCAGTGACTTCAATGATGGTCTTGCGGCTGTCAAAGTTGATGGTCGATGGGGTTTCATCAATGAAAAAGGGGAAATGGTCATCAGTCCTAAATATGAGGACAGACCATACTTCCGTGAAGATCTGGCTGCCGTTGTAATCGATGGAAAACATGGATTTATTGACAAGAGTGGCACTGAAGTAATCGCCCCTATATATGAATATGCATTTAGTTTCCAAGATGGCTTGGCCTGTGTCAAGGTAGAAGGAAAACTTGGATTTATTGACAAGAATGGCAAAATGATAATCCCCCCACTCTACGACAAAATAAGTCCTGACATTTCGGCACGCTATTGGAGAGATGGATATGCTGTAGTGACTGTAGCTAATAAGACCGGACTCATCGACCGGACAGGAAAGACAATTCTTCCTTTGGAGTATGATGATGTAAATTTTTTCCCGTCAATGGTATCAGCACGTCAGACTCTCGGAGATGACACTTACTTTGAAATTTCTGTAAAGCCTAATGGCACCGGACTCCTGAGCAACGGACGCATCGTCATCGAACCAATATATGATAAAATAGCACCCTTCAACTGCGGCGTGGCAGCAGCACGGAAAAACGGCAAGTGGGGTTATATTGACCCTGAAGGAAATACGGTATTGCCTTTTGAATATGACAGTGTCTCTTCTTTCTCTAATAACAATGCACGGGTAACCAAAGACAAGAGAACGTATATCATTGACAAAACCGGACGTGAGATATGCGACAAGATAGAGATGCTTGATTTTGGTTGCGATTATCCTTTGAATGGATTCGAAGCTGGAATAAAAGATGACAAATACGGAGTGCTTGATGATGCCAATCAGTTTATAGTACCATGCGAATTTGATAATATTGAGCGTTGGGGGATCGTACCTAAGGTGATAGTATATAAAGATAATAAATATGGAATATACGATCTTTCAGGCAACGAGGTGGTAAAGACTGAGTACGAATACATTGATACCCCGCGCACAGAGGGAGTCCCGGTGCGTATATCTGTTAAACGCAGGGAGAAAGAAGGAGTAATGTCTACCGACGGAAAAATTATTCTCAATCCCGAGGACTTCACCTCATGCAGTGTGCAGGATAAAGTCGGAGTAATTATAGTCAGAGACAGAAGTGAGAAAGATGGTCTCCGTCACTTTGACGGAAGTGAAATCACACCTTGTGTTTTTGATAGCATATACAGTTTTTCAGACAATGGCACTGCAATAGCCAAAAGTGATGGAAAGTATGGTCTCATAAACCCTGAAGGACAATGGATAATCCCTGCGGAATATGAAGCCATTGATAGTTTGTCGGAGGGTCTTATAGGAGCTAAAAAAGATGATAAATGGGGATTCCTCAACGACAAGAACGAATGGGTCATTGCTCCGGCTTATGAGCAGATCTATCGAAATTTCGAAAACGGTTACGCCAGAATGATGAAAGATGGCAAGTACATCCTGATTAACTCCAAGGGAAAGGAACTTACAAAACCCTCCTCCACACTCGAACTCTATAAACCGGCTGATGGATTAATCAGATTTAAAGTGGGCAGAAAATTAGGTTATCTCAATATGGAAGGAGCTATCGCCATCAAGCCTGCTTTCGAAGAAGCGGATGATTTCAAGGAATATGGATGCGCTTTAGTGAGCGTAAAGGTAGACAAAAATCCTATGTGGACTTTCGTCACCAAAGATGGTAAAACTCATGAAACTTTCGATAAAAGAGTTTACAATTTAGGGCAACTCATTCCTGTGGAGAAAGATGGTAAAAAGGGCTTTTTCCGCCCTAATGGAACTATGGTCGTACCATTTATACTGAAACAGGTACCTCGTAGCATAGAGGGACCTTCTGTAATTCAATTTGTCTGAAAAAGTCACATACCTGAACTACATCTCCTCCTATTGATAAAAACCTCTCATTTATAAAAACTCTCCTCGTTAATATATATTTCAACATTTTAACTTCAAAATTATGCCTACATTTAAACTCACGGCAAAACAATCTCTTTCTGCCGGTCAAATCCCCAAGGGAACTACCTTTCAGGTAATCACAAAAAGCGGTACAAGCCTTGACGCCAACAAAATCAAAGAAGCCGTAAAACAACAGTTTGGCAAAGACATTCCAAGCAACCACCTATACGTCAACTACTTCGACGTTGTAAAATTGTAATACCCTTTTACCAACCGCAAGTGATCGTTACTCCTTATCTCATAGAATTTATACTTAGGATTAGGATTGATCTATAGAAAACTATCAGAAAATCAAGGATGTATCTACGTTCAGATACATCCTTGATTTTCTGATACCGGTCACCCAATTATTAATTCAGTAGTTTTTATATCGGTCTTATAATTGACAAATAATTCATTTGAATTTAGGCAAAACCTATTGACAGGAAATGTAAAATGGGCGGAAGTCCCGTAATCCAGTAATACCAACTGTGTACTCCGCTTCTCATACGGTAATCAATAGGAATCCCCTTTTTCTTCATTGCAAGGAAAAATTCAATATTACCTTCGTAGAAATAGTCGCTGTCTCCACAATCGGTATACCATCTTATGCTCTTGAGTTTCTCGACTTCCTCAGCCGTGGCATTTTCTACATAAGCTGATGGATTATTTGTGATAAGTGACGCAGCGTAATCTTTATCTGTCTGCGCCATCTGACTTTGTTCGGGATGTCCCAGAATACCGCTCATCGAACATGAAGCACCATATAAATCCGGATGTTTCTGTGCGTATGCTATAGCTGCTTCTCCTCCCATCGACGGTCCTGTGATGACACGATATTTCTTATCAGCTTTTGTACGGTAAGAAGAGTCAATCAACGGAATCAATTCATTGTGAAAATACGCCTCATAATCCCATTCAGGAACAGAGAAATATCCCAAATGCTTCCCGAGATGATATTCACCAATACCACTCGCATCCGGCATAACGATAATCATCGGAAGGGCCATTCCTGAACGTATGGCATCGTCTGCAATCTGGGGAAGATCGCCCATTCTTATCCACATATCATGTGTACCTCCTGCAGGATGCAACAGATATAGCACAGGATAACGTTGTTCACTCCCTTCATATCCTGCAGGAAGATAAACTGAAAAGTCTTTATTTGTGCCTAACACATCACTGCTCATTGAACAGCGTTCGATAATACCGCTGTCCGGTAAATTTCCGAAGTGACTGACTACTTTATTACGTTCTAAAAATTTTACCATAGTATATTTCTATATTTCTATAATTACAACATGATTCTGCGATGACGCGTCCCCGGGCTCCACAACTCTTTCATTTGCATAAAAAGATTGTCTTAAGGTATCTGCCGATTAAGATATTTGCCGGTTCATTTAATCAACGTCTTCCATATATCGCTCTTTTATCCATATTTTAGTAATATTTTAAAATATCACTGACTACATTTTTTACTTTCCCAAAGAAAGAAAAACAGAAAACCCTATTGTTCCTCCTATTGTTCATTTTTAAAAGAAGGTTGCTTAACCAATTTTAATAACATAACATTATAACAAAATATGAAGATAATAGGAATAAACGGAAGTCAAAGAAAACAGTTACTTACTGTCAGTCTTGTATGGGAATCCTTATTGTTTTGCTGACTATTCAAAAATGGAAATGTCTTTGTTTGATGAATCAAAAAAACGCGAATATCCGGATAACCAATTTCTTGTTTATGCACAAAACGTTTAGAGATAAGAAAAAAATTAGTGAATATAGTAAGCGTATTTAACAAACAATAAAAAATGAAAAAGATAATTTTAACCGGTATGATGACTTTAATGAGTCTTTTTTCGGCCAATGCCCAAACATCTGACACTATCAGTATTGATGGTTCTGTAGGAAAACTTTTCAGCATTATCAACCGTCCTGCCTCATCCTCAAAAACACCTCTGGTGATAATCTGTCACGGTTTCAGTGGCAATTGCCGCTCACCCTTCATGAATGACTTGTCGGAGAGTATCGTTAATCAAGGAATGGCTACTCTTCGGTTTGACTTTAACGGGCACGGTAAGAGTGAGGGAGAGTTCAAAGACATGACTGTATTAAATGAAATTGAAGACCTGAAGGATGTGATAACTTGGGCCCGGCAGCAACCATGGGTCAAGGATATCAGTCTTGTGGGACATTCTCAAGGTGGTGTCGTGGTGAGCATGGTAAGTGGAGAGCTTGGAGACAAAGTCATAAAAGCAGAAGTCTTGCTCGCAGCTGCAGCCGTGCTTCGTGACGATGCACTTCGTGGCAATACAATGGGTGCACGCTATGACCCCTGGAATTTCAAAGGTGATTACATCGAACTACCTCATTCTCCGGAAGCGGGAGCTCTTCGGCTTGGTAAAAATTATGTGGAGACCGCGCTCAGGCTCCCTATCTATGAAACAGCCGCAAATTATACCGGCCCAACTTTAATAGTGCAGGGCACACATGATCAGATAGTCCCTTACACTTATGCTGAACGTTATCATGAAAAAATCAGTAACAGTGAATTGAAACTTATTCCTGATGAAAACCATGTCTTCACGAACACTCAGAAAGAGACATCAATACTGGTTGCCGACTGGTTACATTCTAAGCTTTTTTAAGGCCTATATTAAATAATTAACCCCGACTCTGACATGTAAGTAAAAAAAGAATCTATCTATTTACCTTACATCAGAGTCGGGATTACTATTTTTAGCTCAATATCATTTTTTCAGTTCCAAGTCAAGTAAATATCTCAGTATACTGTTAGAATCAAAGTCATATTCATCATATTCTTCATAACTCATACGTATTGCCGGTGTAAATTCTTTTGCTCGTGGGTCATTTATTGGTAGAAATACCTGCATCGCATTTGACACACTCCCCGTCAATCCTGTCAGAGGTAGACTGTAAGGAGTGACCTCCATATAGCAGTTTGGAGCCTGCGAACTTGTTTCTCCTGCGATTATTGCCCCTAACTTACTAAGAAAAAAAGTATAATGGAATGCCGCACTGAAAGTGCCTGCATCAGTCACTACATATATTTTTTCCGGTGTATATATAGGGATGCCTTTCATATCAAGGAGTTTTTTCTTAATATTATCGCTACACATAGCAGCGTTTATGAAATCTTCTCGTTTATTTTCTCTCGTACGTGAGTCTTGAATCTCCTCCGGAAATATATAATCTCCCGGTTTGAGTTTCAGGTCGTTGGCCGAATTGAAAGAATCTATATCCGAATTTATCTTTTCAAGATACAGATTAGATATTCTTCGATAGAATCGGGCATCCATATCCTTATTAAGATATTCATCCCCATACATCATATACAAAGTCGGAAGAACAATAGGAGTCCATCCCCCTCCGTTGCCTCTCAGATCTATCACCAGATTCTTGAGATCTCTTCTCTTCATTTCCTCAAGCATATCTGAAAAGGTCTCTGATAATAAAGGAATCGTTTTTATTGCCGTCAAAGTATCAGAGGGCAGTTCCATTCCTGACAGATTATAAAAATATTCAAGTTGACTATAAAAATCCCACCCATTGTTATATTGAAATTCAAAATTTTCTCGTGCCATTACACTCGATAATCTGAAAAACATAGTTCCTTCAATCTCTTTCCATTCCATCTGTCCTGTCGGAAATCTTTTATCTTGTGGAGCGTATGCTCTGGACTCGGTTTTGAATTGGTTATATTGAACGGACTTAGGTATGTATGTAATACTTTCTCCTGTAGGAGTGATAAGATCAAAAGAAATTGTCTTATCTTGACTCTCAAGTAATTCTCTATAAAAACTTATTGGCCTGAACCAATCGCATAATAATCCGACCTTTCCTGCTTTGTTCTCACACGGGAATTTAACTCCTACCCGCTCAAATATTTCTTCAATCGGCACACCATTCATACCGATAACTCGACTTCCTATCAGATCAGAATGTGTGGAATCAATTGAATTTACAATCAGGTTATCATCACCACAAAAAAATTTAATCACAACAAGCGAGTCACTACCGGATTCGGATGCTTGATTCTGTGGACGATTTATATATGTATGTCCATCCTGAAGCCGCGATATAAATTCGGAAACGTGTTTATATAAGTCATTTACAGTTACAGTTGAATCATTCGTTAGTTTTTGACGAATATCATTCGCCATTTTATTAAAGAAAACTTTCCCTCCAAAATTTGTGTAAGCATCAGGATGAGTATCTTCAATAATTTTTATAAACGTTTCAAAATCACTTATTATGGAATCTTGCCGAGATAAATCACCTCTACCCGCTACGGCGACATCTGTAAATAGTGCTCCTGTAAGCAGAATCAGCAAGAATAGTTTATATTTCAAGATATTCAGGTTCATAGGTCTAAAACAATTTATGCAGGTTGTAGTTATATCATCCCCTGGATTAATGCAACTCCCTTTATTACGACACAATTGTCAGAGGATTGTGACACTTTTGTAATTAGCTTTTCCAATATCATTTCTTATAAAGAAAACTCTGCCGGAATCATTTTTCATAAGTTGTTATGGTTATATTACACTATAACTGTGACAATGATAGGTCCCCAAAGGCAAACCACATTTCGTCTCAATGCGTTATAATGACATGAACGGAATATATTTAGGTTTGATACTCCCCTTTCTTGGTACCACTCTTGGTGCAGCATGTGTTTTTCTCATGAAGAATCACATGAACACCTTACTTCAGAAATCTCTTACGGGTTTTGCTGCAGGAGTGATGGTGGCTGCTTCAGTATGGTCATTACTTATTCCCTCAATAGAAATGACCGGTAAAGAGGGAATCATGAGTATCATTCCCGCTGTTGTAGGATTTCTTATCGGTATCCTATTTCTCCTGTTTCTTGATGTGATAATTCCTCATCAGCATATTGACAGCAATGCAAGTGAAGGACCTGTGTCTCATTTCTCCAAAACCACAAAACTCGTTTTTGCTGTCACGCTCCATAATCTTCCTGAAGGAATGGCTGTCGGAGTTGCACTCGCAGCAGCCCTTGATCATAGTTCATCTCTTACCATGGCCGGTGCCATTGCCTTGTCTCTGGGCATTGCAATACAGAATTTTCCTGAGGGAGCTATTGTTTCGATGCCTTTGCGCAGTGCAGGCAATTCACGAAGAAAAGCCTTTCTGATGGGCACATTGAGCGGAGTGGTTGAACCCGTCGGAACTGTACTGACAATTCTACTCGCCTCTTTCGTTGTCCCTATCCTTCCCTATCTTCTTGCATTCGCGGCGGGAGCAATGATGTATGTGGTAGTCGAAGAACTAATTCCGGAAACTCAAGAGGGAGCCCACTCCAACATAGGCACTATAGGATTTGCATTCGGGTTTCTTCTCATGATGATTCTTGATGTCCTGCTTGGCTAAATACTTAGAAGCCGGAAGTGGTTATTATTATAACTCCCGGCCTTTTCTTCAGTTTCTTTTCATTACTTGGGAAGTTTGAATACGGTTGAGATCTCAGTCATCTGATCTTCTGACATCCCTTCCGGTTCAAATCCCATGTTACATGCGCACATATAGATATTGGCACTCTTGTTAAGTACGTCAATCTGATCAAATGCCGCCATAATGTCGGTATCTACTGCAAACACGCCATGCTTCTCCCACATCACCACATCATAATTGTCATGTATGGCTTTGATTGTGGCATCAGCGAGGGCATGGGACGAGGGCAACATATAAGGCACTATACCAAGTCCTCTGGGAGCAAAAGCTTTCGTCTCCGGAATCATCGACCAAAGGATTTTTGTAAGGACATCTTTCTCAAGAAATTCAGGATTATGGCTCATTGCTACCAGCTCAATAGGATGAGTGTGAAGACTTGCTTTATAGGCAGATCCTTTACCGATAAGATAGTTGTGCACGGCCAGGTGGGAAGGTAGTTCAGAAGTAGGTTTCACTATCTTGTCTGCCACAATCTCATAGCTTGCACAGTCATCGCATATTCTGATTATCGAGCCGTTATCCATGGGTCTGCGGGCAAGATCGCGCATACGCATCTGAGTACCTTTGCAGTAAAACCAGCACCCTTTCAGATTAGGAAGTGTAAATCCTATCGGGAAAGGACCGGCTATGGCAGGCATGGCCCTGATCTCATCTG
>CAZPHL010000066.1:0-14054 GCA_964586465.1 uncultured Sangeribacter sp. | reverse complement strand
AACCAGGGCGGCTACGGCCAGAACCGCAACCAGGGCGGCTACAACCAGAACCGCAATCAGGGCGGCTACCGCAAACAGAACAACAATATGAAGTTCACCCCGCGTCCGAAGCAGGTGGACTACGTAATCGAAGATATCGATCCGAACGAACAGGTACGTCTCAACAAATATATGGCCAATGCCGGAATCTGCTCACGCCGTGAGGCTGATGAATATATCACACAGGGTCTGGTGAAGGTCAACGGTGAGGTGGTAACCGAACTCGGAACAAAGATCTCACACGACGATGTCGTGGAGTATGATGACAAGGTGGTTACACCCGAGCGCAAATGCTATGTGCTTCTCAACAAGCCGAAGGATTGTGTCACCACAAGCGACGATCCCAACGGACGTCTGACTGTGCTTGACCTCGTGAAGAACGCCTGCAAGGAGCGCATATATCCCGTAGGTCGTCTTGACCGCAACACCACTGGTGTGCTCCTTCTCACAAATGACGGAGATTTGGCTTCCAAACTTACACATCCCAAGTTTGTGAAGAAGAAAATCTATCATGTATGGACCGACAAGGATATCTCCGAGGATGACATGCAGCGCATAGCCGACGGCATCACCCTTGATGACGGCGAGATCCATGCCGACGCCATCAGTTATGTGAGCGAGACCGACCGTAACCAGGCCGGCATTGAGATCCACAGCGGGCGCAACCGTATCGTGCGTCGTATTTTCGAGCACCTCGGCTACCGTGTGACCAAACTTGACCGTGTATATTTCGCCGGCCTGACAAAGAAGAATCTTCCAAGAGGCCGCTGGCGTTATCTCACACAGGAGGAGGTGAACTTCCTTCGTATGGGTTCATTCGAATGATCAGAAGATAAATTATCGTCATGGATAAAGAAATCAGAAGAAAACCGATCGCCACACTTCTTGCCGAGGCTCCCGAGCTTGTCGGCAAGAAAGTGGATGTAAAAGGATGGGTACGCACCCGTCGTGGCAACAAGAACGTGCAGTTTGTGGCTCTCAACGACGGCAGCACCATCAATAACCTCCAGATTGTGTTTGACCTTTCCAAGTTCTCCGACGAGCAACTCAAGCCCATCACCACCGGCTCGAGCATCCATGTGCAGGGAGAGCTCGTGGCCTCACAGGGCAAGGGTCAGAATGTGGAGGTGCAGGCTGAGGATCTGGAAATCTACGGCACAGCTCCGAGTGACTATCCTCTGCAGAAGAAAGGACATACTCTTGAGTTCCTTCGCGAGAAAGCTCATCTGCGTCCGCGCACCAATACTTTCGGCGCGGTGTTGCGTATCCGCCACGCCTTGGCATACGCCGTACACAAATTTTTCAACGACAAAGGCTTCTTTTACTTCAACTCGCCACTTATCACGGCTTCTGACGCCGAGGGTGCCGGTGCACAGTTCCAGGTAACCACGCTTCCTCTCAACGAACTTCCCTTGACAGAGGATGGCAAGGTGGACTATTCCGAAGATTTCTTCGGCAAGATGGCCTGCCTCACCGTTTCAGGTCAGCTCGAGGGAGAGTTGGGCGCCACAGCCTTGGGCCTGATATATACTTTCGGTCCTACATTCCGTGCCGAGAATTCCAACACACCTCGTCACCTCTCCGAATTCTGGATGATAGAGCCTGAGATGGCATTCTATGAGATAGAAGACAACATGGAACTGGCCGAGGAATTCATAAAGTATTGCATCAACTACGCTCTCGATCATTGTAAAGATGACATACAGTTCCTCAACGACCATTTCGACAAGGAACTGATCGAGCGTCTTAACTTCGTGGTGAGCAACGACTTCGTGCGTCTGCCTTACACAGAGGGCATAAAGATACTCGAAGCCAGCGGCAAGAAATTCGAGTTCCCGGTATTCTGGGGTGCCGATCTCGCTTCAGAGCACGAGCGTTACCTCGTGGAGGAGCATTTCAAGAAGCCGGTGATCCTCACCGACTATCCTAAAGAGATCAAGGCATTCTATATGAAGCTGAACGACGACGGCAAGACAGTGCGTGCCATGGACGTGCTCTTCCCGAAAATCGGCGAGATTATCGGCGGCAGCCAGCGTGAGGAGGATTATGACAAACTCCAGGGCCGTATCAAGGAACTTGGTCTCGAGGGGATGGACTGGTACCTCGACACCCGCAAATACGGCACGGTGCCTCACAGCGGTTTCGGTCTCGGCTTCGAGCGCCTTGTACTGTTTGTCACCGGCATGCAGAATATCCGTGATGTGATTCCTTTCCCCCGTTATCCTAAAAATTGTGAATATTAACAGATATACACGTCTCACCCGTCGCAGCGTCATGGCATCATTGATTGTCATGGCGCTGTCGTGGCTTTGTGTGACTGCCGCCGCCGCTCCCGAAATACCGGGAGATCAGGCTGTGGCCGACACTGTCATGCCGCGCATAGAGAAAGCTGACCCATTGGTGGTGAGCCTCATAACATGCAGTCCGGGTCCGGAGATTTACGAGCTATACGGGCATGAGGCTATCCGCGTGAAAGGGGAGGGTAGAGATTCAGTGTGGAATTTCGGCGTTTTCGATTTTCGTCAGCCCAACTTCATCTACCGTTTCGTGAAAGGAGAGACCGACTACATGTGTGCGGGTTATCCTTTCGAATGGTTTATGCCGGAATATGTCGGCAGAGGTTCAAAGGTGGTTGAGCAGGAGCTCGATCTCTCTCAGGAGGAGGCACGCCGACTGTTAGGCATGCTTCAGACCAATGCTTTGCCCGAGAACAGGGTCTACCGTTACAATTACGTGAAAGACAACTGTGCCACCCGTATTTGGGAGGTGATGGAGCGTGCAGCCTCTGAAAAGGTTACCTATCCCGACAGCGTGGTCTACGGCACTTTCCGCAACGAGATGCGGGCATACAACCGCAACTATCCGTGGTATCAGTTCGGTATAGACCTGGCTTTGGGTGCCGGGATAGACGAGCCTGTCACAGCCAAGGAGGAGATGTTCGTGCCCGTTGAGATGGAACGCATGATAGCCGGTGCGAAATTTGCCGACGGACGTCCGGTGGTGAGAGCCACCCGTGTGCTCAACGAGGGCGTGCCAGACGCCACGTTGCCTTCTACTCCATGGTGGGCCGGTCCGATGTTATGGTGTTCCGTAGCAGGGGCGATATTGACTTTGGTTGCCATCTGCGACCTGTGCCGGAAGAAAGTGACCCGTTGGATTTATTCACTGTGGTTCCTGATTCTCGGTCTCGCCGGATGTGTCGTCACCTTCCTTGTGTTCGTATCCTCCCATGAGGCCACCACACCCAATCTGCTTGTACTGTGGCTCAATCCGCTCCAGTTGCTCATGGCATTCGGTGTGTGGAAACAGAAACGCCGCGGTCTCCCCCGCGAGATGGCGCGGCTCAACATCGTGCTGATAGCGGTGATGACCGGAGTGTGGATCTGGCAGCAGCAAGGTATCAATCCGGCTACCTGGCCTCTTATCGGCGCTACTTTCATAATGGCAGTGGCATACGCAATAATAGCACGTAAAGACAGTTATAATTATTATAGGTCAACACTCTCCTACAGGAGCAGGATGCCATAATTGTAATAGGTAAATGAAACGTCTGCTTACATCGGTTATATGCGGGCTTGTAGGTATCAACACGATACTGGCCACCGACCCGTCACGCCCGAAACTTGTGGTGGGCATAGTGGTGGATCAGCTTCGGACCGATTATATAGAATATCTCCAGAATCTGTTTGGGGAACACGGGTTCCGCAAACTTATGAAGGAGGGAGCCTTTCTCCGCAATGTAGATTACAAGGTGGGAGGGCTCGACAAGGCCAGTGCTACGGCAATGGTCTATACTGGTGCATATCCGCGTCAGACCGGAGTGGCCGCCTCCTATGTGTATGATCCGCTTACCCAGCGGATGGTGCCGGCTCTTCACGACGCTTCTTCAATAGGTAATTTCACCGACGAGACTTTCTCGCCCGGTGCGTTGCGTCTTTCAACAATAAGCGATGAGATCGCCATCGACGGGGTAGGTGTGGCGTCGGTCTATTCCATCTCGCCCGATGCCCAGCAAGCAATCATAATGGCCGGACATGCCGGCAATTCGGCTTTCTGGCTAAACGACAATACCGGCCGATGGGCCACGACCACTTATTACCGCGACGCACCCAAGGTGATCACCCAGCGCAACTATGATCAGTCGGTTGCCTCACGCATCGACACCATGCAATGGAAACCGGCCATGTCGCTTACACGTTATCCGGGTCTTCCGGCCCAGAAGCGCATGAGCGACTTCAAGCACACCTTCTCTGCGGCCGACCGTGACGTTTACCGCCAGTATGCCTCGTCTCCCCTTGTCAACACGGAGATCACCGATGTGGCAATATCCTATCTCAAAGACCTCAGTTTAGGCCGTAGAGAGGATGCCATAGATATGCTTAACATAGGCTATACGGCAGCTCCTTATAAATATGTAAAGGATGGTGATTTCCGCCTTGAGCTTGAAGACACCTACATACGACTTGACGGTCAGCTCAGCCGTCTTTTCGATGCGATAGACAAATACGTTGGTCTTGACAATACCTTCGTGTATGTCACCTCCACAGGCTATTATGATGATGCCGTGGTGGACGATCCCAAATACAGGATACCCACCGGTGAATTCTCGGTGAAAAGAGCCCTCTCTCTGCTTAATTCTTATCTGACCGCCAAATATGGCAACGGCAATTATGTAGACACCTATAGCCGCGGCCATGTCTATCTCGACAGGAAAGAGATAGAGAATCTCCAGCTGAGACTGGAGGATGTGGCGCAGGCGGCGCGTGATTTCCTCGTGAAGATGAGCGGGGTGAGCGACGCCTACACGATGGGTGATATCATGACTTCAGCGCTGCCCGGCATGGAGGCCCTGCGTTTGGGGACCGATCCCAAAACCGGAGGCGACGTGGTGCTGGAATTCAATTCCGGCTGGAGGGTGAACGACGATACACGTTTCCCTAACGATGTTCAGGTGGTGCGGTCATCCATGGTGCTTAGTCCGACGTTCTTCATGGGTGCCGGGGTCAAGCCCCAGATTATCTCCACACCCGTAGAGGTGACGGCCATTGCGCCCACAGTGACGCAGACCCTGCGCATACGCGCTCCGAGCGGCTCCGTCTCCAAACCCCTTCCGCTCGAGAGAAAATGAGCCGGGGAAACATGATTACGAGACAAAAAAATTGAGGTCATGAAGGCTTCAGCCAACAAACAGAAAAATAATAACAGAATCCATGGGATTTAACAAGATACTTAAGAAAATATTCGGCGACCAGAGCGAGCGCGCAGTGCGTCCCCTCTGGCAACGCCTCAACAACGAGATCAATCCTATCAGCGAGGAGATAAAAGATCTCAGCAATGACGAGCTCCGCGGCCGTATAGACGTGATACGCGACAATATCCGCAAGGAGAGTCAGGAATATAAAGACCAGATGGCCGATATCCGTAAGGAAATCGAGACACTCGACTACGACAAGCGAGAGCCGTATTGGAAAAAAATCGATGACCTGCGCGAGGAGATGTTCAAGATGTATGCGCATCGTCTTGACGAGGCCCTTCCCGAGGTGTTTGCCGTGGTCAAAGAAACAGCCCGTCGTTTCGCCAATAACGAGACCATCGAGGTGACCGCCACAGAGGCTGACCGCGCCTTAGCCGTAGCAGGAAAAGATTTCATTACCATCGATGGTGACAAAGCCATATACAAGAACAGTTGGATGGCCGGAGGAAATCTCATTACATGGGATATGGTGCACTACGACGTGCAGCTTATAGGCGGTATGGTGCTCCATGGTATCCTCAACGGAGACAAAGCCTCCAACAACATCGCCGAGATGGCTACCGGTGAAGGTAAGACACTCGTGGCGACCTTGCCCGTGTTCCTCAACGCTCTTACGGGAGAAGGTGTGCATGTGGTGACCGTGAATGACTATCTGGCAAAACGAGATTCCGAATGGATGGGACCGCTCTATCAGTTCCACGGCCTTACTGTAGATTGTATCGACAAGACCGAGCCTAATTCAGAGGAGCGTCGCAGCGCCTATCGTTGCGACATCACTTTCGGCACGAACAACGAGTTCGGTTTCGACTATCTCCGTGACAACATGGCCACACAGACTTCCGACCTTGTGCAGAGAGACGAGCACTATTACGCCATAGTCGATGAGGTAGACTCCGTGCTTATCGACGATGCCCGTACGCCGCTGATCATCTCAGGTCCGGTGCCCAAGGGTGACGACCAGATGTTTAACGACTTCAAGCCCAATGTAGAGAAGGTGGTGATGGCGCAGCGCAAACTTGTGCAGCAGCTTATACTCGAGGCCAAAGACAAGATTTCGGCAGCCATGAGCGGTGATCCCGCCAAGATTGCGAAATTCGACAAGAACCGTGAGGAGGGTAAGAAACCCCTAACCGCCGATCAGCTCCTTGAAGATGGCGGTCTGGCTCTTTTCCGCGCCTATAAGGGTCTGCCGAAGCATAACCCCCTTATCCGCTATCTCAGCGAAGAGGGTATAAAGCAGCTCCTGCTCAAGGTGGAGGCAAAATACATGGCCGACAACAACCGCGAGATGCCGAAGGCCGTCGAGCCTCTTTTCTTTGTGATCGACGAGAAGAACCATAGTATAGAGCTCACCGACAAAGGTATAGAGGTGCTTACCGGCACTACCCAGGATCCCGATTTCTTCATTCTTCCCGATATCGCCGCCCAGCTTTCAGCTGTAGAGAACGAAGAGGGCACCAAAGAAGAGCATCAGGAGAAGAAAGATTCATTGTTGCAGAACTATTCCATCAAGGCAGAGCGTGTACACACGGTCAACCAGCTTCTAAAGGCCTACACACTCTTCGACAAGGATGTTGAATATGTGATAGATGACAACAAGATCAAGATAGTAGACGAGCAGACCGGCCGTATAATGGAGGGACGCCGTTACAGCGACGGTCTTCATCAGGCAATCGAGGCCAAGGAGGGTGTTAAAGTTGAGGCGGCTACCCAGACTTACGCCACCATCACCTTGCAGAATTATTTCCGTATGTACCGTAAGCTTGCGGGCATGACCGGTACAGCCATGACAGAAGCGGGAGAGTTCTATGACATCTATAAACTCGAGGTGACCGAGATACCGACCAACCGTCCCGTGCTCCGCAACGACCAGAACGACCGTGTCTACCGCACCAAGAAAGAGAAATATGCCGCCGTAATCCAGGAGGTGGAGGATATGGTGAAAGCCGGCCGTCCCGTGCTTGTGGGCACAACATCCGTGGAGATATCCGAACTTCTCTCGAAGATGCTTTATCTGCGTAAGATACCTCATCAGGTGCTCAACGCCAAATATCACCAGAAAGAGGCCGATATAGTTGCCCAGGCAGGTAAGACCGGGACAGTGACCATAGCCACCAACATGGCAGGCCGAGGCACCGACATCAAGCTTCCGCAAGAGGTGAAAGAGGCCGGAGGTCTCGCCATCATCGGCACCGAACGTCATGAGAGCCGCCGTGTCGACCGTCAGCTCCGAGGCCGTGCCGGACGTCAGGGCGATCCGGGTTCATCAGTATTCTTCGTGTCGTTTGAAGATACCGTCATGCGTCTTTTCGCCAACGAGCGTGTGGTGAAGACACTCGACCGTCTCGGTTTCCAGGAGGGTGATATGATCGAGAGCAAGATGGTGACCAAGTCGATCGAGAACGCACAGAAACGTGTGGAGGAGAACAACTTCGGTATCCGTAAACGTCTTGTGGAATATGATGACGTGATGAATGCCCAGCGTAAAGGAGTGTATGGCCGTCGTCAGAACGCCCTCAAGGGTGAGCGTATAGGCACAGACATTGCCAATATGATCTACGAGACCGCACAGGAACTTGCCTGTCGTCAATATGAGGGTGGATATAAGGAGTTTGATGAGGCCGTGCGCAAGACCTTCGCAGTAGAGCTGCCGTTCACCCAGGAAGAGTACAACAAACTTGATCCGAATGAACTTACCGAACGCCTTGCCGAGACAGCTATGCAGACCTATAACCGCAACAAACAGAAGATGGCAGAGGGTGCGATGCCTTACATCAAAGAGTTTGTTGAAGAGAAGGGTGCGGTAGGACTCATAGGAGTACCGGTCACAGACGGGCGTCGTTTATTCAATCTCCGTTGTGACATCCGCGAGGCCTACGACAATGATTGCCGTCCGCTTACAAAAGCCTGGGAAAAGACAGTGCTTCTCTCCAGCATCGACAAAGCCTGGCAGGAACAGCTCAGGGATATGGATGAGTTGCGCAAATCGGTGCAGAATGCGTCCTACGAGCAGAAAGATCCTCTCGTGATATATAAACTCGAGGCATACGAGCTGTGGAAGAAGATGCTTTGGGAGATGAACTCCAAGGCAGTGGCCACATTGATGAGAGGAAAATTGGCAGTGCCCGACTATGCAGAGGCTAAAGCAGCCGAAGCAGCTGCCCGTGAAGCCCAGGAGCAGCAACGTCAGGCTCAGGAAGCTCAGCGTAAAGCTATGGCCCAGCAACAGCAGATCCGCAGGGAGTATTCCACTTCCACCACGGGAATGCCTAATCCCTATGCCAATTACAGCACCACCCGCGACACCTATCCCGGGGAGAGCGCCCAGCGGGCAGCTGCACAGAACGCCAATCGCGGCGAACAGACCAGACAGCCTATGAAGGCTCAGCCGAAAGTTGGACGCAACGATCCGTGTCCTTGCGGCAGTGGCAAGAAATATAAGAATTGTCATGGTAGAAATGCTTGACCTTAACCACGGTAAACCGTATCGTTCCCGGAAATAAATACTTAAAAAATAATTCCGCCGAAGGTTGATAAAAAACCTCGGCGGAATTTTTTTTATTGTGAAATGACCAAATATTAAGAACTTAAATACTCTTAATTGCGTTGAAATGTTAAACCTTTGTAGACACGAATTCCGCTATAATATGAAATTATCCCGACTTCTGCTTTTATCCTTTCTATGCGGAGTGGCCACGGCCACGGCACAGACCGAAGAAAAATGGCTTCGCGAACCCATGCCCGAGGCATGGCAGATGACGCCGGAGGCATCTCAAAATCTGCCTACGGACGATGAATGGTGGCATACCTTCTATGACCCTATGCTCGACCGACTCATAGCCAAGACCATTGCCAACAATTTTGATGTGGCAGCCGCCGTGAAACGCATCGACATGGCCCGCAACATGGTGAGAGAGGCCGAGGCCGGATATTTCCCAACCATCTCGCTAAGCGCCGGATGGTCGAAGGAACAGGACAGCGGAGCAGCCGAGTCGCCGGTGATACCCTCCAGCCGTTCATCATCTTTCACTTTAGGTGCCGACATGAACTGGGAGATAGATCTGTTCGGCAGGATACGGGCGAATGCCAAGTCGCAGAAGGCGGCTTTGAATGTGGCACGCGCCGATTATAACGGGGTGATGGTGAGCCTGTGTGCAAAGGTGGCCACCGCTTATATGCAGTTGCGTGTGTGTCAGAAACAATTGGCCGTGAACAAGGCCCATATCTCCTCGCAGGAAAAAGTGGTGAAGATTACCGAGGCACGGTTCGAGGCAGAGTTGGCCAGTATGCTCGATGTGACACAGGCGCGTATCGTGCTTTACAACACACAATCCACTCTTCCCGGCATACAGACCCAGATCCGTACGCTGATCAACACCTTATCCATACTTGTCGGGGAATATCCGGGAGCGTTGGCAGCCGATCTTGCAGTGGAAACAGCCTTGCCGGGATACGCCATCGCCATCAGCACAGGCGTGCCTTCGGATTTATTGCGCAGACGTCCCGATATTCAGCAAGCCGAGATGACCCTAGCCCAATATGCAGCTGAGGTGGGCATAGCCAAGAAAGATTTCCTTCCCACCCTGAGTCTTACGGGCTCGATCGGTACGGAAGCCCATAAGGCCGGTAATCTATTCGGACAACATTCACTCTCATATACCATAGCTCCGCAATTGTCATGGACACTCTTTGACGGACTGGCGCGCAACTACCGTGTGGCAGAAGCCAAACTTCAGTTTGAATCGGCCATCGACACCTACAATCTTACAGTGATGAATGCAGTGGTTGAGGTAGACAACGCTTTGCAGGAGTATGACTCTACCTTGAAGAGTATAGAATTGCAGCATAAGGTGGTGGAACAGAGTGAAAAGTCGCTCACACTCGCTATAAATCTCTACAAGACCGGTCTTACAGCTTTCTCCAATGTAGTCGACGGCCAGATGAGCTGGCTCACGAGTCAGAACGAGCTTGTCTCGCTTGAGGGGAAAGCCTTGAGCAATCTGATAACCATCTATCAAGCTTTAGGAGGAGGATGGCAGGGTCACGAAATTCCTTGAGCATACAGTTAACCCGAATGAATCACAATGAAAAATCTTAAGATATGAAAACAAACATCAGATATAGCGTCCTTTTCCTTCTCTGTGGCGGACTTTGTTTTTTCCTTTCATGCAACCGTAAAGATAAATCAGAAGGCAGTCAGCAGCCACGCGAAATCGAGGTCGCAGAAGTTCAGATCGATTCAGTGGTGCTCCATAAGACATATCCGGGTTACTTGGTATCCGGCACAGCCGCCGACGCAGTGGCACAGGTTGACGGGCAGTTGATATATAAATATTACAAGGCAGGCACGTACGTGAAGAAAGGACAGAAACTGTTCGGCATCGATCCGACACTTTATCAATATGCCGTAGAGCGAGCCGAGGCTGCTTTGGCATCCGCCATAAGTTCACGCGACTATGCCAAGCACCGTTGGGAGGCAGTAAAGAAAGCGTTTGATGCAGAAGCCGTATCAAAGATGGAGGTGCTTTCGGCAGAAAGTACTCTTCAGCAAGCGGAGGCCGACATAAAAGATTGCCGTGCGGCGCTCAATACAGCCAAGATGAATCTGAGCTATTGCACTATCGTAGCACCCGTGAGTGGCATGATTTCAGAATCGTATGTGGGAGAGGGAAACTATGTCAACGGGAGCGGTTCACCGGTAAAGATGGCGACTATCTACGACAGTACAGTTGTGTCGGCTCTATTCGAGATCGAGGATGCTCAATATGAGCGTATGGTGGGACGCACAAGTGGTGTCAACGACCCTTTATATCGGGAGATACCTCTGCAGTTCCGCGACAAACTGCTCCATGACTATACAGCCAATCTATGCTACGAGGCACCGTCAGTGGATCAGAACACGGGTACCATACAGCTGAAGGGAGATATCCAGAACATACACAATGAGCTTAAACCCGGTATGTATGTTACTGTGGAGTTGCCATACGGAGTGGATCCTATGGCGATGTTGATCAAGGATGCTTCGATAGGCACCGATCAGTTGGGTAAATATGTATATGTAGTAAATGATTCAAATAAGGTCGTATACACTCCGATAAAGGTTGGAGAAACTTTCCACGATTCGCTCCGCATAGTGGAAAGCGGTCTTCATCCCGGCGATAGATATGTGACCAAAGCACTTCTTACGGTGCGTAACGGTGAGACAGTAAAGCCGCTGCTTTCAAAATGACCGCCGGTGCGAGAAAACCGATAAGTGACCACCTATCATTTAGTCATCCTTAAAATCCGACCTTATGTTTTCAAAATTCTTTATAGACCGCCCGATTTTTGCCACCGTCATAGCCGTGCTGATGGTGCTTGCGGGTGTGCTTTGCGTCCATACTTTGCCGGTGGCCCAATATCCGGATATCACACCGCCGACTATAATGGTTAGCGCCGCCTATCCCGGTGCCGATGCCGCGACAGTGGCACGTGCCGTAGGTGTGCCTATCGAAGAACAGGTGAATGGTGTGGAGGGAATGTTGTATATGAGTTCCACTTCCGGTTCAGACGGCAGCTACAGTCTAACAGTTACTTTCGAGAATGGCACGGATGTGGATCAGGCAGCCGTGGATGTTCAGAACCGAGTGTCGCAGGCCAACGGCCAGCTGCCGACATCCGTGACTCAACAGGGTGTGACAGTAAGCAAACAGAGTAGCAACAATGTGCTATTCGTGGCGTTGCAGACCGATGATCCCGAGCGTTATGATGCCCTATACCTCACCAATTACGCACAGCTCAATCTCACCGACCCCCTTACACGAGTGAAAGGCGTAGGCGGTGTGGGAGCCTTCGGAGCCGGTGAATACAGTATGCGTATATGGCTCAATCCCGAAGCAATGCGATTCCGTCATCTTACCCCTACGGATATCGAGCAAGCGATCCAGGCTCAGAATATAGAGGTATCGGCCGGTTCTGTCGGCACACCTCCCGGCAACACCGGAAGTCAGTTTGAATTCACCATCACCAGTCAGGGACAGTTGAAATCTGCCGAAGAATTCGGCAACATAATCCTTCGGGCTGAAGATGGAGGAGTGTTGCGTCTCAAGGATGTCGCCAAGATTGAATTAGGCAGCTCAAGCTATACCACGGTTACCAAGATCAATGGAGAAGAGACGGCTCTGATAGGTATCGAGCAGTTGCCCGGAGCGAATGCTCTTGATGTGGCTAAGGGTTGTGAAGTAGAATTGGAGCGACTGTCGCAATACTTTCCGGACGGTGTGCACTACAATATCGTACAGAACTCCACGGTATATGTCACCGAGTCGATAGACAATGTGCTCGTCACTTTTGTACTGACATCGCTTATAGTTATGATCGTGATCCTTATCTTCCTTCAGGACTGGCGGGCAGTAGTCATACCCATGCTTACGATTCCGGTGTCATTGATAGCCACATTCGCGGTTATGAAGATAATGGGTTTCACACTCAATACCCTTACATTGTTCGGTCTTGTGTTAGCCATAGCCATTGTGGTGGACGATGCCATAGTGGTGGTGGAAGACTGTTCACGAATAGTAGACAAGGGTCTCATGAACCGGCGTCAGGCGGCTGAGAAAGCCATGGTGGAGCTTCAAGGCCCGATTGTGGGTGAGGTGCTTGTTTTGCTTTCGGTGTTCATCCCTACGGCTTTCGTCAGCGGTATCACCGGAGAACTCTACAAACAGTTTGCGTTGACCATTGCTGTCTCCACAGCTTTTTCAGGCTTCAACGCCCTTACTCTGACTCCGGCGTTGTGTGCTCTTTTCCTCACACCACGTAAGCAATCCAAATTTTTCATATACGTATGGTTCAATAAATTCTGGGCTAAATGTGTGACCATCTATGAGCGCATAATAAATGTGATGCTTAAGAAGCCACTTGTGTCGATGTTTGTATTCCTTGTCATAGCAGCCGTGGCAATATGGGGATTTGTGAAATGGCCTACCAGTTATATTCCGGAAGAGGATATGGGTTATTTCCTGACTTCCATACAGTTGCCGACCGGGGCCTCGGTAGAACGCACGGAGAAGGTGGTAGACAATCTTGCCGCAGAGATAAAGAAGATACCCTACGTCAAAGATGTGATGGCTATGTCGGGCTTCTCCATGATGGGAGGAGGTGCTTCCTCCAACGGAGGAACGATAATGGTGATGCTGACCCCATGGAAGGAAAGGGGGAAGAAGGGCTCTGTCAACAATGTCATGGATATGGTGGACGAGATTTCGGCACGTCAGCAGGAGGCAGTGATATTTTCAGTGAATCCGCCGGCCATACAAGGACTCGGCATGACGTCGGGTCTTCAGATGCAGCTTCTCGACATCAACAGCTTAGGCACTGCCGAGATTATGAAGGCTTTGAAAGAGGTACAGGCAAGGGCACAGTCAGATCCGCGTATAAAGTCAGTGACCACACTTGATCAGGGTTTGGTGCCGCAGTATTCAGTTAAAGTAGACCGAGACCGGGTAGAACTTCAGGGTATAGACATCAGTCAGGTTTACAGTGTGCTTTCCTCTTACTTGGGCAGCAGCTATGTGAATGACTTCGTTGATTTCGGTCGCACTTTCCAGGTTACGATGCAAGGTGACGCCATGTCGCGTCGCAACGCCAATGACATCATCAAGCTTTCGGTTCCTAATTCCGATGGTAACATGGTGCCGTTCAGCACTTTCTGCTCGATTGTGCCAACTATGGGAGATCCGAGCATATCACGCTATAACATGTATCAGACCATGTCGCTTAC
>CAZPHL010000065.1:0-14067 GCA_964586465.1 uncultured Sangeribacter sp. | reverse complement strand
CAAGATTCCTCCTGCTCTCCTTGTTTTGCGTCTCAGCGATATGCTCTGCTCTTGATCTTAATGCTGAAGCCACAATAAAACTTAAGGGCTATATTTTCAGTGCCGTCACCTCAAAAGAATTGCCCGGTGCGAAAGTCGAGATTCTCTCGCAAGACAGCACAGTCATAGGCTCTACAACTGCTAAATCTGAATGGGGCAGCTTGAATGGAAATCAATATATAATTCGGGAAACCTCTTGGTATGGAATTGATATTCCGAAAGTGGCGGGCCGGTATACGGTAAAAGTGTCTCTCGAGGGATATGATACGGCCTACCATCCCCTTGATCTTACGAATTTAGGCCCACGGCAAACAGAATATGAGGTGGAGAATATTTACTTGCGTCCCGCTCCTAAAACGGTTGATCTTGATGAGCTGGTAGTGAAGGCCAGTAAGGTGAAATTCTATCATAAGGGCGACACCATAGTTTATAATGCCGATGCATTCCTGTTGCCTGAAGGCTCGATGCTTGACGCTCTCGTGAAACAATTGCCCGGAGTCGAAATCCGTGAAGGGGGTGCCATATACGTTAACGGCCGTTATGTGGAATCGCTGCTGCTCAATGGAAAGGATTTTTTCAAGGGTAACAACCAGGTGATGCTTGAGAATCTCGGAGCTTATCTTGTGAAAGATATTCAGGTATATGAAAAAGGTGGACACCTGAGCGAGATGATGGGAAAGAATCTGGTGGGCGACACAGAATATGTGATGGATGTGAAGCTGAAAAAGGATTATATGGCGGGAAATCTGTTGAATGTCAAGCTATCCGGAGGTACGAAAGAGAGGTATCTGGGTAAATTATTCGGTATGCACTACACTAACAATTCCCGGGTAGCCGTCTATGGAAATGCCAATAATCTGAACGACACTGACAAACCTAACGATGGCCAGGGATTTGAATTAGTCAGAGATACCCCAAACGGTCTGACCGATACCTACCGTGGTGGCATAGACTACATGGCTGACAATCCCAAACATACATGGGAATTGAGCGGCAACGCAGATGTGGCATATAATAAAACCACAAACCATACCGACACTTACACTACCAATTTCCTTCCGGCAGGTAATACTTACGACTATAGCTTTTTACGTCCGGTGAGTAGAAACTTTGGTGTCTCCACCTTCCACTCATGGCGGCTCAAAAAGGAGTTGTGGGAACTGAATGTAAGACCGTCGTTCTCCTATAACCACGCCAAGACAACCTCTGATAATGTCTCGGCCTCCTTCAATAAAGAGATACCCGGCATTACTCCCGATTTTATCTATAACCTGACTTCCGGATCTACCGTGCTAAACCTCGATGGCCTTATCAACAGGAATATGCTTAGCGACAAATCGCGTTCCCATGGTCTCGATGCGGGCTTCTTTACTGAATTCTCCCATAAAATAGTAAAGAACAACGACCTCGCCTCCGTATGGGTCGATCTAAAATGGAATGATTATAGAAACAATCGTGACAACAATCAAAGTATACTCTTCGGAGGGTCACCGGTGACCGCCACTCTTCTGAATCAGCAATACAAAGAGATTCCCAACAGGAATTTCACATTCAATGCGGGGGCCAAATATTATTTCAATCTGGCTAATGGCACCACAGGCGTATTCTATAATTTCACGCGTAAGGATGAGAAGAAAAGATCCGAGCTTTTCCTTCTTGAGGCCAGAAGAGACGATGGCAGTCTGCCGGAAGATTTCAATGACATGGAGCCGGTGTTTGACGCTGCCAACAGCTATGACAGTCGTCAGATTACCAATTCACATCAGCTTCGTCCCTTTTATACCGGTACAGTTAAATTCGGCAACGGTCAATTACATATCAAACTATCGCCTGAGTTCAGCTTCTACCACCGTCACCTGAATTATCAACGTGGGGCACTGGATGTGTCTCCGAAAAAGAACGACTTTACCTTCCGCATCATGGATACCTACCTCATCCTTATGATGCCTGATCAAGGAATACAGGGTTTTCTTATCCTTAAGCGCACCCCTACTCTTGCCTCGCTGGTAGATATGGTGGATTTCCGTGATACTTCCGACCCGCTGAATATACAGGAGGGCAACCCACACCTTCGGAATTCAGCCACAGATGAAATACAACTCAACTACAGTTGTTTTAAAAATGAGAAATGGGGATACAGCGTCGGTCTGGAATACACACTGAAAGAGAACGATCTTGTGAGAGGTTATCGCTATGATTCCGAGACAGGTGTAAGAACTTTCAAAACTTATAACGTTAAAGGCAATAACACGCTGAATTTAAGATTTCTTGTAGATGGTCCTTTGCCCGGTATCCTTAAAAAGGTCCACATAAACAACCTGCTTACCCATACCCGTTATAACTATGCCAACATGATCGGTGAAAACAGAGATCCGGAAAAACAGAGAGTCAGAAATGCAGTTACAGGAGATAAGCTAAGGATATATGTGAGGGAAAGCACCTGGGAGATCGACATAAACGGAGGCATCAATTATCGCCACACACGTTCTGAGGCGGAGATGTTTGATTCTTTCAATGCCTACGAGTTTAATTACGGCATAGCGGGCTATGTGCAACTCCCTGCCGGATTCAGGTTCAACACTGATCTGACAATGTATTCGAGAAGAGGCTACTCCCAAAAATCTATGAATGACAATCGTTTGATCTGGAATGCAAATTTATTTTATATCACACTCAAAGGTGCACTCACTTTCTCAGTGAGCGGCCATGATATGCTCGGGCAGATAAAAAACATCTCTTACGACATCAACGCCCGTGGACGTACAGAGACCCATGTCACCACTCTTCCCCGTTATGTGACGTTTTCAGTGGCCTATAAATTTGATTTCAAACCAAAACGTGAAAAGTAATAAGAAATAAGACTAAGCGGGCGCCGATCAATTGCTTAAGTGATTGGCGCCCGCTTAGTCTTATTTCAGAGTAATGATCTCTTAAATTATCGCATTAATTTATTCCGTAGTATCAATTTCCTTATTAATAATTAATTATATTCAAGGATAACAATTATTTCTGCACAGGAACAGGGAACTTGGAGAAAAGAACCTGTACAGCTTTTGCTATACCTGACAGGGTCTGCAATAGGATAAACAAACACTTTGAGTTAAAGTTTGAACAAAAACATAATAACTCTTACAACAATCATTCACTTAAAAACACTCATTTCACTAAAAAGGCATCCGGCGAAGTGGAATAGTCGGGTGATTTCATGGCTCTCCGGATTGCATGAGCGAACTTGACATTTTTTCCTTCACCATCTTTCTGTGGATACTGCTGGGCGGCCAATATCACTGTGTCAGCTCCGAGACGCCTGTTTATCTCGTCCATAGCCTCAGCCATATTCCTGTATTTCCTGGTCTTGTCGGCATCATAATCAAACAGGTCCGGCTGAATTACCCGGCCTGAAGAAATGTCAGAAACCATCACACCGGCCCGTTTATAGTGTATCCCCGGTTTGAAGATTCGCACCAACACCTCATCGGCCGCCGCTACAATTTCGGAGGTGGTAAAGGCGGGGGTGGAGAAGAAATAGGCTGCATTACAAGCGTATTGTGGCAGGTCATCCCTGAAAAAATTGGACTGAATGAACACATTAAGCATGGAACAAGCTGATTTTTGCATCCTCAGCTTAGCAGCACATCGGGCGGCATAATTGGCCACATGAGGCTTAAGCTCCTCAAGGGTAGTGAGCATGTCCGGAAAACTGCGACTCGTCATTATGCTCTGCTTGGTCCTGCCTTCCATCTCATCTATGCCGATAACGCTATGTCCATTAAGTTCCAGCCATGTGCGTTCGGCAGGAATATGATATTTGTTTTTCACCCACCCCCTTGATTTCTGAGTGAAATCCCATGCTGTTTTTATGCCATAGACAAGCAGACTTTTACTGATTCTCCTACCTATGCCCCATATATCGGAGGTATCCAACATCTTCAATGCCTTCTCCCTCTGTCGGTCGGTGGAGATAAGGCAACATTTCTTATAGCCTGCATATTTCTTGGCGAATTTGCCCGCCACCTTTGCCAATGTCTTTGTGGGTGCGATGCCGATACTCACCGGGACACCTGTCCATTTCCGCACCTTTTTAGCCATCTCTTCTCCCCAAAGTTTCAGAGCGGCCTCATCCATACCTGATAAATTCAGAAAGGCCTCATCTATGGAGTATTGGTACATATAAGGTGCATCTTCCCTCAGAATAGCCATTACCCTTGCCGACAGATCGCCATAGAGCTTGTAATTGGAAGAGAAAGCGGTGATTCCCGAACCATGATATTGTTCCAGCATCTGATAATAAGGGATACCCATCCTGATACCCATTTCCTTTGCCTCCTTGGAACGGGCAACGACACAACCGTCGTTGTTGCTAAGAACAACAACCGGTTTTCCGTTGAGATCCGGTCGGAACACTCTCTCGCAGGAACAGAAGAAGTTATCACAGTCCACCAGTGCCCACATGCTTCAAAGATTACATAATTATCATTATCCGAGGGTTATTGAATCAAACTTGATATTCCAAAACAGGACATCATAATTCAAAATTATCACATAATCCCGGTTTTTACAATAGGAAGAGGCTTTTTAACAATTCACGATATGAGTTTACGGCTTACTTTTATTAACTTTGCATACACCTTAGATTTGCATCGGCAAATCTAAAGTGAAACAGAATCGATATGAAAGAGCTTGAAATATTCAGCGGAAGCTTTGAGACTATACTGGAATTGCCTTATGCCGATGACGGCATAAGAGCAGGTTTCCCCTCTCCGGCACAAGACTATATGGACAAGAGCCTTGATTTCAACAAGGAGCTCATCCCCCATCCTTCAGCCACTTTCTATGCCAAGGTCATAGGTTTTTCAATGATCGATGCCGGCATATATGAAGGAGACATTATTGTAATCGACCGATCACTTGACCCCCAACAGAATGATATAGTGGTGGCATACCTCAACGGAGAGTTCACTATGAAATATATCGATTTCACAAGAAAATATAAAGGAGAAATATGGCTCCACCCCGGCAATGCCAGATTTCCATCATTCAGGATAACACCCGATGATGAGTTCACCGTGTGGGGAGTGGTCAGTAAAGTCATTAAAAATTTCAGATAATCGAGTAGGAGGTAAACACCTATCAATTGTTCCCAAAATGTTCCCATACTTCATTCAATATCTATCCAACTGTTCAGTTGTCAAACCAAAGGGCAGATTCAATCAGATTTTTAGCAGTATTGCTTATCTATGCTCGGAATACCCCGAATATTCCGCTTGGTAAATATGGATTCCCTGTAAGATAGGATAAAGAACCGCTATGGAAATGAAAGTAATACGAAGAATATTATATACAATTTGTGCTGTAATTACATTCTGCTTCGCATCTTGTTCCAATTCTTCTTCGAGACTCCAAAGGAAGGTCAAAGAAGCAGAACAATTGATGCAAACACATGTCGACAGTGCTATGGCTATTTTGGATAACATTGATTCCTCAAATCTCAAAGACGATTCCATACAGGCCAAGTATCATTACCTGCGCGCTTTTGGGCACATGCGTCAGAACCGCTCAATGATAGGCGATTCGCTAATCGTGTCTGCCCATAATTATTATAAAGGAAAAGATATTGTAAGAGATATCCGAAGCGGCACCGCTTATGCTTGGTATAAGTTTTGGGTAGGCGATACACCCGGAGCAATCTCCATGCTTGATTCTCTCGTCAATCTTTCAAATGTACCCGATTCCTTGATTGCCCCGACGCTTCGCATCAGAGTGCTTCTCGGAGTATCGGAATATCAGGGGGGAGAGTTAATTCCTTTTGCTCATAGACTGATTGGCATTGAAACTGACACCCTACGACAAATTGAGGCTAAATATTTGCTTTTGAACGCCTACGAGTATGCTGAAAAATTTGATTCAGCATTGTTGCTCTCTGAAGAACTGATTGATTATACCCGGTCGCATAAGTGGGGAGACAAGCAGTTTATGCTTGAACTTGAACGTGCTCAGATTTTAGGAGAGATGGGACGCACTGCCGAGAGCAATGAAGTTGTGGAGGGCATCTTTAGGAAATCCTCGCCTGATAATGGAGCGGCAGACTACCTTCACATGCAGCTCGCTATGAACGCACTCAACTCCGGCAATTTAAGTCTCGCAAGCAAACAACTTGCCGTCGCTGACAGTTTTGCTGTCAAATTCCGACAAGAGGATGACACCTACTATCGGAGTTACAGCAATCTCATGAAGGCTATGATTGACTTCAAGCAGAATGGCAAGATGAAGCTTGTGCATGTCAGTGGTCTGAATAATCGTCAGTGGGAACGCTATAACCGGGCTAAAGCTTCACAATGGGAGAGCGAGCGCGGTGCGTTGCAGCAACAAGCCAGAGCACTGGCCCTAAAAGCCGAGAGTCAGCACAAGACAGTTATTATACTGGTAATTGCCATTTTTGCTTTCCTGATATTGGTTGGTGCTGTTTGGATTATCACACGCCGCAGACAGCGTGAACGAGAAAACGAGGAGCGTGCAGAAGCATTGCAGAATATGGTCGACGAACTAAAATCAACTTCATCTCAGTCACCCACCGAACGACATACGCCTGAAGCCTTACGCCGGGCCATGCTTCAACAACTCGGCATAATCAAGATGGTGGCCGAGACCCCCACCGAGCAAAACCGTGAGATGCTCCGCAAAATCTCATCTATTGAAAGTGACACAAAGGGTGAACTTGTCAATTGGAACAATGTGTTTGAACTTATCGACACCCTATATGCCGGTTTCTATAATAAACTCCACACATCTTGGGGTGAAGTACTCACACAAAAGGAGGAGCAGATAATTGGGCTGATGGTAGCAGGTTTTTCTACTAAGGAAATAAGCGTCATCACCGGACAGACTACATCTACCATATATGTGCGTAAATCATCTATCCGAAAGAAACTGAAAATACCGGAGAAGGAGGATATAGTGGCTTTTCTCCGACAGAATAGCCTCGATTAAGACCTATTAAGACTCCATATATCGACATTAAGATTTTTAAGAAATGCAATCTCTGATAATCAGCAGGTTGCATTTTGCGTATTAAGACTTTTACATTTGGCATTAAGATGCCTTTAGATATAATTTTGCATCAGTAAAAATTAAAAACTGACGCAAATGAAAAAGAAAATCTTAACGCTCGTTATAGCAGCTGTGGCACCTATTCTCCCGGCATTTGGCCGTGACATCAAAGGACAAATCCTTGACGAAAACAACGCCCCTCTCGACTTCGTGAACGTTGCCCTCTACTGCGACTCAACATTCGTAGCCGGAGGAATTTCCGATGCAGAAGGCTTATTCTCCATACCAACGGATAAAGACTGCGTTCTGACAGCTAAAGTCTCTTTCGTCGGTTATGAACCTTTCACCTCAAATGTCCCTCAGTCGGGAGATATGGGTGTCATCACACTTCGTCCTTCCGCTGTGGAGCTCGGAGAGACCGTAGTAACAGCCACTCGCCCTTCAACCACTATGAAAGGAAACGCTTTAGTGACTAATGTCGAGGGCAGTTCGCTCGCAATAGCCGGAACTGCCAACGATGTGCTCGTGCGTGTTCCGATGGTCATAGACAACGGCGGCACTCTCGAAGTGTTCGGCAAAGGCTCGCCGGCAATCTATATCAACGGACGTAAGGTCAATGACCTTCAGGAACTCTTACAACTCAACTCGGGGGACATCAAGAATGTGGAAGTCATCACTAATCCCGGAGCTGCATACGCTGCCGATGTAAAGTCGGTTATCCGTATCCGCACTAAACCGCCCAAAGGAGACGGCTTCAGCGGAACACTTCGCACTGATAATGGGTTCCAGCACTACTTTCGAACAGGCAACTCCCTCGATCTGAAATACCGTACAGGAGGACTTGAAATATTCGCAAACTACGGATGGTGGAGAGGTAACAATCGTTTTGACCGTCTTAATGACATGAACACCACAACATCCCGGGGTACCTATCGGCAGTATGTCAGCACAATTGGCAAGGAATCGTACAACGACATGACCGGCAAACTCGGTTTCTCATATATGATCAACGACCGACACAGCATTGGCGCGTATTATCAGAACAGCTGGAACCGTCACCATACGGACGGTACAATTCCAAGTGAAATATGGCAGGACGGCACGTTGCTTGACATCTATAATTCAGAAGTGCACAATCGCTCAACCGCCCTTCCCCGTCACTATGCTAACTTGTACTATAATGGAATAATCGGCAAACTAAACATTGATTTCAATGCCGACTATATATGGTATAAGAACCGTGAGCTTTCTTTCAACAATGAATTAAGCGAAATGGGAGACGACCGAGTGGTTAACACTGCCTCTACCAACCGCAACCGGATGTTCGCTGAAAAATTGGTCTTAACATATCCGTTATGGAGAGGTCAGATTGAAGTCGGACAAGAATTTTCCGATACTCGCTCATCAAATCTTTTCTCTGCCAACATACCTGAGACTCCTGATGCAGACAACCGTGTGGACGAGAGCAATATTGCCGCCTTTGCTGAATTGGGACAACAGTTCGGACGCTTTATGATAGGTGTAGGTCTGCGTTATGAGCATGTGAAGTTTGATTATTATGAGATGGGACTTCTTCAAGACGGACAGAGCAAGACATACAATAATGTCTTGCCATCACTCAACATCGCCACACAAGTTGGAAATGTTAGAATGGGACTCAACTATACAGGCAAGACGGTACGCCCGGGCTATGGTCAACTTGACGGTGGGATCAGCTACATCAACCGTCTCACTTACGAAACAGGTAATCCTTATCTGAAACCAACGAAATTGCAGACCGTGGAATATATGGCGCAATGGCGTCGCTTCTTCGCCCAGCTCTCCTATACCTACTTCAAGGACGGAGTGTATCATGTCACCGAGCCTTACGGTCCTGATGGGGAGGCTACAATAATCCGTACAGCAAATCTTGATCACCGGCACTATTTTCAGGCATTCGTAGGGGGTAATTTTCAGGTGGGAGTATGGCAACCCAAAGTGAATGTGGGCATGATGAAGCAATGGCTTACTTTACCGGTCAATGGGGAGCCAATGAAAATGAATGCCCCGATGTTCATGTTCCAATGGCAAAACGCGATACATCTTCCTTTTGACATCTGGCTTAACGTTGATGCGCAGCTTATGACACGAGGTTGGGACACCAATACCCGCCTTACAAATACACCGTGGTACGTCAACGCCAAAATCTATAAAGGATTCTTCAACGACGCTTTCAGTATTACTGTCGAGGCCAAGGATCTTTTCAACTCTGCAAAAAGTAACTTCAATCTTTGCAGCGATGCCATTCAGATTCAGCAGAAGAATTTCTCTCCCGGACGTTCGGTTATGCTGACCCTGCAATACCGCTTCAATACGACGCGCAACCGCTATCGTGGCACCGGCGCCGGCAACTCCGAAAAATCAAGATTCTAAACGATATGAAACAACTTATATCTTATTTGTCTGCATTGCTAATAGCATTGCAGCCTATGCAAAGCCTCAATGTCAAGGCTTCAATAACCACTTTTCCCACATCACCCAATTTTCCAATCCTAAAGTAACACTTTGGATTAACGTAAAGAAAGCAAAATTCAAAGTGTGCCAGTGATGGACTAAGCAACATTTGGAAACAAATATATTCATGTAAGGATGAAAGTTCCCGGCAGTGATGTCGGGAGCTTTACTTGTTTTTGTTGGTGATTTAGACTAACTTGAAATAGAGTTTCATCGTCTGCTTATGCTTTTTATCTCCGATAGCGGTAGCTTTAACTAAGTGACCAATAGGTGCAATACAAGAATAGTCAAATTTATCATTGACGATTTATCTTGATAATATATTGGTTAATAAGAATAAATGATTAAATTTGTAGTGAGGTTGGTATGTGTGCGTACCGACTGCAGCGTACAGCACCCGGAAATATTAAATAAGTAAAGATTTTTATGATTAGGAGATTGGGATTTACACTGCTTATGGTAGTGTGGTTTGTCGGACTTGGTTCGGCATCGGTGCAAGGGATGACACCAAGGGAACTTCTGGAGGGTACTTTGTTAAAATTAAAAGAGATAAACACTGTCTCATATACCCTTGATGAAAGAACTTATCTCACACAGGAAGATTCATTTTATTATGACCGTAGATCTTTTTTGAATACAGAGTATCGCAATCCGGAAGATACACTTGGATTGGTTAAGTTTATATCCTTTAAGCCCGACAGTACATTCTATAGGGCTTATGACGGACAATTTGACTTGTTCTACTCTACAGATTACATGGACAATTACATTGAAAGTAAAGATGTGTCACGTCAAACAATTGCAACAGTACAATCCCCTTTCTTCAACAATGTCGAAAGGTTATGTGAATTTCTATTGACCACCGATTATCCGCTCGCTATGTGCGTGGAAGACAAAAACGATAAATGGAGAATAGACGCTGAGGTAGAAGGGGGCATGCAGATTTATATATTTGGCAAACCTCGTGCTATGTGGTCGCCCGACGGAGTAGTGTCCCGATTTGCTATTGAAATTGACAAGAACTCTTTATTAGCTGACTTTCTTGCTTTCAATGTTGGTTACCCACAGCAGAGAACGGAATGGAGGGCTTCGGAGGTAAAGACTAATACTCCTACTACAGAAGATTTTAACGTAGAAGCCCATTTACCGAATCTACCTATTTTAAGGCTCAACGGGGCGGAACTTGACAAATTCCATAAAGAACAATGGGAAACATTTTCTGAGCAACTGCAATCCTCACCGTTACCTACGGATTCACTTTTATTAGTGGCCGGAGGCAAAGGAGCACTTGGCAAGCCGAATGGTGACAAAGTGACACTTAGGAAGGGAAAGGGCAAAGTCAAGTTATTACTTCTATGCTCTTTCAATTGTGGCTATACCTACTTTGTTTTGCCAATGTTCAACAAACTGCGTGAAGATTATCCTGAAGAAGAGATAATGATACTGGGAGTGATGCTACAGTCTAATGCTCAGATGGAAGCATTACAACAGTTCAAAGAGAGTCAGGGCATCAACTTTGAACTTGCTCAGGACAATGGAAATTTTTATCGTCATTACTCTCCAATAGGTCTATCACCAGTCATCATAGTCATTGATCCGGAGGATAACCTCATTGCCTACTACCGAGGAGCAGGAAACACCCTCTATGACGACCTCAACGAAATCCTAAAAGCGACTCTTAAAGATTACCACGACACCAATTGATAAATCTTTCTACTGACCCGAAAATGCGCTGACCCGGTTAAACCATCCTTTGTGGTGCAACTGTGGTGCAACTTATCATAAAGAAAAACCTCAACTCTCTGGAATACAAAGAATTGAGGCTTAAATTACGTTGTCTTACCAGGATTCGAACCTGGACAGGCAGAACCAAAAACTGCAGTGCTACCATTACACCATAAGACAATCCTATAGACTCAAGGCTCCATATCGCAGACTTTTGAAGACTGCCAAGCCCTAAAGCCGATGCAAAGTTACAAAATCTTTTCTTTTCTCACAAATTTATAACAAAATTTTACAATAACATTTTTACACCCCTATACGTTATAATAATAAAGACAACTGAAAAAGTCAGTCGATCGAATAGAAATTATTAATAACCCGTGCTGATAAAGCACACTAAAATTATAAACCAATGGACCAGTTAAGTTATGCATGGGGCATGGCGTTCGGCCATCAGCTCCGCGGAATGGGAGTTACCGATATCGATTTCAAAGATTTTGACGAAGCTCTTCATGATGCCTTTGAGGGTAAAGAGTCTAAGCTCTCTCCCGAAGATGCAAACAAGCTTATACAAGAGTACCTTCAGCAACTCGCTGCAAAGAAAACCGCTGAAATGAAAGAAGCCGGTGAGAAATTCCTGGCTGAAAACCTCAAGAATGAGAACGTTAAGTCTACACCGTCCGGTCTCCAGTATATCGTGGAGAAAGAGGGCGAAGGTGAGCATCCTACAGCAACAGACGAAGTGACAGTGCACTATACCGGTAAACTTCTTGACGGCACTGTCTTCGACAGCTCTGTAAGCCGTGGTGAGCCCGCTACTTTCCCGCTTAACCGCGTGATCCCCGGATGGACAGAAGGTGTACAGCTCATGAAAGAGGGCGCTAAATATACATTCTTCATCCCTTCCGACCTCGCTTACGGTCCTCAGGGTGTGCCCAATGCTATTCCGCCTCATTCAACTCTTATTTTTGAGGTCGAGCTTATTAAGATCAATAAGAAGTAAAATAAGTTATCTTAATGAAAAAACATTTTATCCCGGCAGCGGCTCTGTCCGCTGTCGTGGCTCTCGTTTCGCTCGGGAGCCTTTCGTCATGTAAAAGCGATAAAGCTGCTAAAAGTGATGCAGAGGTTGAAAACCTCGCTGACACTACATCTCAGGTAGAGGCAGTTGACCAAACTGTTCAGGGCTCTGCCATGACTGAAGGTGTGAATCTCTACAGCTCTGAGTTTTTCAACAATCCTGATAAGAAATCTGCCACTCCTTCTGATACCACTTACGTCGAGACTGCTACAGGTCTGAAATATGTGGTGGTAAAAGAGGGTAACGGTGAAAGCCCCAAAGCTACCGACGAAGTGACTGTACACTACACCGGAATGCTTACAGACGGCACCGTCTTCGACAGTTCCTTAACCCGTGGCGTGCCCGCTACTTTCCCGCTTAACCGCGTGATCCCGGGCTGGACCGAGGGTCTTCAGACTATGAAGATCGGTGGTAAGACCATTTTCTATATCCCTGCAGCGCTCGGATACGGTGAAGCAGGTGTCCCCGGTACAATCCCGGGTAATGCACCTCTTATCTTTGAAGTTGATCTGCTCAAAATTAACTGATATAGCAGCCGATAGATCCTATTAGTCTATAACGTGTATTCAACCCCTATAGTCAAGCTTGGCATATCACTTGTAAAAGCTTGACTATTATATTTTAATAACTATGAAATCAATAAAATCAATCCCGGTCCTGGCAGCTGCCGCTCTCTTCGTTATGGCAGCTACCGCTTGTAAAGGCCGGACAACTGAAAATGTTGAACCCAACGGTGATACTATCGAGGTCAATCCTATGCAACCCACTGCCACCGACAGCGTGGCAGCAGATTCTATGAACCACGATGCGGAAGCGGTCACTCTTCCTGACGCCATCGAGGTGCCTGAATAATAACGTTGGCTCAAATCAACTGATGATATGAATATCAAATCTTTTTTATCTACGATAGCTCTTGTCCTGATAGTGGCTTCTTGTTCAGGCGGCGCAGCTACCGACAGCGATGGAAATCCCGCTACCGTAACAGAAAATTCGCCGAAAGCGGATTCTCTCGTATACTATTTCGGTCAGATGCGCGGCGCGGAATATTTGAGGGAGGCAAACCGGGATACTCTCTTAGCCACCGATGACGCCAAGCAGCAGTATCTGAGAGGTGTCAAAGCCGGACTCGATGCAGTGAAAACCGGAAAAGAGGCTTACAACAAGGGTGTGTTTCAAGGCATCCAGATGGCTATGAACATCCAGCAGTTTGAGGCGGATTATAATATCCGCTTATCTGACAAGAAATTCCTTGATGGATTGTCAGAAGCCATAATGTCTGATTCTACTTTAGACGCTTCAAGTCTGCAAAGCTCTTTCTATAAACTCATGAACGAGTTTAACAAGGATAAGGAAGAACGCGACAGAGCAGCTTCTCAGAGCGCACTGAAGGCGGCCGGAGAAGCTTTGAAAATGAAACCGATCACCGACCAATTATGGGGAGATGTTCCTGCATCTGATTCCATGAAAGTCAAGGATGGCGACAGAATAAAATCTGAGGTAAAAATCACCACTCTTAACGGTAAGACGGTGGACGCTCCTTTCCCGAAGGAACTGACTGTGGGACAACGCCTGAGCACAAGTCCGTTGAGCGAGGCGTTCAAAACACTCTCCTCCGGCCAGACAGGCATATTCATCACAAGCGCACAGGCTCTTTTCGGGGCACGCTGCCAGCAACTCGGTCTAAA
>CAZPHL010000064.1:9533-14426 GCA_964586465.1 uncultured Sangeribacter sp. | reverse complement strand
AAAACTTACCCTTATAGTAGGATTATTCTTTCATTTAATAGGACAAAATTGATATTGGAAAAATTTTTATTGCTTATTGCCGGGAAAAAAAATAGGGCTTTTTTTCATAAAAAACTTATAAATAGGAGGAATAAACCGGAGTTTTTTTGCAAAGACGGATTATTTGTAGTTATTTTGTGTAGTGAAGTGATATGTCTGTGGGGGCAATGGGCTAAGCCCGCGGATAATAAAGTCAATTGCCGATGAAAATTAATAATTTCCTGATGCTTAATGTGGGTTATGCCACCCATAAGGGCGATTGGAATTTTCAGAATATCAACAGTCCGTTTACCCGTGTATATTACGTCACGGATGGGATAGCTTATGTGGAGCTTGAAGGGGAGAGGCACAAACTCTCTCCGGGATTTATGTACATCATCCCCCCGTTTACCACTCACTCTGATATATGTGACGGCTTCTTCCGCCATTATTATGCCCATATCTATGAAGAGATGAAAGAGGGTGACGACATAATGTCGGCTTATGAATTCCCTTTTGAGATAGAGGGGCGTGAGATTGACCGAATGCTTTTTGAATGTCTGGTTCAAAGCAATGAGGCGATGACACTGAAATCAAGCGATCCCAGAATGTATGATAATGAACATTCCCTTATAGAGTGTGTCAAATTTAACCGTCGGCGTCCTTTGGCCCTGAGATTGGAATCATTAGGTATAATTTCACAACTTATCGGCCGGTTCGTGAAGTTTGCCCGGCCGAAATACAGTGTTACCGATGAACGTATCAAACAGGCATTGAAGATGATTAACTCAAAAATATGTGAGGCTATAAGGATAGAGGATCTCGCCAAAGATGTCTGTATGTCACCGGGCCATTTCATACGTCTGTTCAAAGAGGAATTGGGATGCACTCCAACTCAGTTTCTGATTGATAGAAAGATTATGAAGGCAAAACTCATGCTCGCTTCAGAATCAATAATGATGAAGGAAATTGCTTACCGGCTCGGTTATGAGGATGTCTCTTATTTCACACGCCTTTTCAAGAAACATGTCGGTGTCACTCCGGGTATTTACCGACAGACGTATAATTCAACCTCTTCCTGAACTGCCTCTCATTATGCCGGAGATCACAGTCATAGTGCCTGTCTTTAACTCGGAAGCTTATCTCGAGGACTGTATCAAAAGTGTACTGGATCAGTCGTTCGCCGATTGGGAGTTGTTGCTTATAGATGATGGTTCAATTGACAAATCAAATGAGATTTGCAGCAGTTTTGTGGCTCGGGACAATAGAATCAAACTCATCGTTAAATCGAATGAGGGAGTCTCCGCTGCACGTAATGCGGGCTTGGAGTATGCTCAAGGTAAGTATGTGATTTTTCTGGATGCGGATGACGAGCTCTATGATGACGCTCTTTCTTCTCTTTATGATATAGCCGAGAAGACTGACTCTCTCATGACTATCGGAGGCTATGTATATGGAAGCGAAAAACCGGAAAGTTCAAGAAGTAAAGGTGAAGTCAGGCTGGTTGATTCCCGGCAATTGTGTATCGACTCTCTTTACCAGAAACAAGGTACGGATACTTCAGTGTGTTGGCGATTGTTCAGAAAGACCATTTTTAATGGTTTAAGGTTTTATGACGGAAGATATGAAGATCTGGAAATCTTTCATAAGTTGCTTATGAGGACTGCGAGAGTGGCCGTGACAGGCCGTTTGATTTACTTTTATCGTCGCCATCCGTCAAGTTTCATCAACAGTTGGTCTGAACAACGTAAGGACATAGTGAGGGTGACACAGAGTATAGTCAGGGCTTACGGATCAGATAAAGATTTAAATAGAGCTGCCCTAAACCGACATTTCTCAGCTAATTATAATCTGTTGTTAGCATTACTCAGGTATTGTCCCGAACGGAGAAGTGACATAACAGAGTGTATGAAGATTATTGCCTCGTTACGTAAGACTATACTTGACAATCCACATTCTCGGTGGAAAGACCGGTTCGGGGGGTTAGTCTCTTATTTTGGATTAAGAGTTATCAGATATCTGTCATGAAAGGATTCAGGATATTGACTTTAGATTGGACTTCTTTTGAGATGGCATGCCGTAGACTGCGTTCTATGGTGGACGACTCCGGCTTCTATCCGGATGTGGTGGTGGGAATACCGCGAGCCGGTTACTATCTGGTTGAGAAGGGTTGGTCTGACTGTGAATCCATATCGATAGAACTCACAAAATCTTCTGCAGGCGTTTTCTCTCTATGGGGTCTCTTGAAAAGGAAGTTTGGCCGAATTGTGCGCTTTCTACCTCTCCGGCTACGCGACAGTCTACGTATATGGGATGCAAAGCGTCTCATAAAACAAGGAAGCGATATAAAGGATATCAAGGTGAAGCTGCCACCACTTCCGGAATCGGTTATGCGCCTTTTGATTGTGGATGATGCCGTAGATAGCGGTACAAGTCTGTCCGCTGTCGTGGAAGCTGTCAGGAAAATATATCCACATATTATAATAAGGAGTGCCGTAATCACGGTGACGGGAGACAATCCCCTTTATATGCCCGACTATTATTTATATAACGACTCTATACTTGTTAGGATGCCATGGTCGATAGATGTGTAAGCGCTGATCTTGTCCCGTGTACCGTCGTTGATCTTGACGGCACCTATATAAAGGGCAATACCTTGAAGATTTTTCTGAAATGTGGTCTACGGTTTCTTATCCGCCATAATAATTACAGAGATTTCCGGAGATTGGTTTTTGTGGTCGGAAAACGACAACTGAGATTGTCGACTCACACAGAGATGAGGGATGATGTTATTAGGATTTTGCGCCCTTATTATGGTGGTATATCGGAGGAGTTTTCCCGATGTGTAAAGCATTGTATAAATCCGAAAGTTAAATCTCTTCTTGAAGATAGAAAAACTAAAGGTCATCGTATCTTATTGGCTACTGCCGCCTCCGGTTTTTACATACCCTCTATCTGGGAAGGCGATTTTGTAGCTGAGTGTCGGGGAAGTGAGAAACCGGAACGCGTCATGCAATGGCTGATTGACAATAACTGTAAACTTGATACGGTGATAACCGACCATAGAGAAGATATACCCTTACTTTTAGCCAACGAAAAGGGAAAGAATATTCTTGTGAATCCTTCCTCCTCCACACTTGCATCGTTGCGTAGCTTAGGTAATATCTCAATAATGACATGATGTTTATTTTGTCCTATTGAAATGTAAAAAAGTACAATTTTGGAATCAGATTAATTATTTAAATTTGTAGCTGCAATAATTGGAATAAGTTTATCTGCTCCCCGGCTATTGTAATCATATTGTATATAATAAGAAAATATAACCTAATATTATGGACTACAGAGAAATAGGAAAAACCGGCATGAAGGTGTCAGCTCTTAGTTTCGGAGCTTCCTCGTTGGGTAGCGTCTTCCGCGCCACTAAAGAGAGCGAGGCTATAGAAGCTGTATTTACAGCCGTTGACAATGGAATTAATTTCATTGACGTCTCCCCGTATTATGGTCATTATAAAGCGGAGACTGTGCTGGGGAAAGCTTTGCGTGATATCCCGCGAGACAACTACTATCTCTCTACCAAAGTAGGTCGATATGGAAAGGACGGAGTCAATACCTGGGATTATTCCGCAAAGCGTGCTATTGAGAGTGTTGACGAGAGTATGGAGCGACTTGGAATAGATCACATTGACCTTATCAATGTACATGATATAGAATTTGCTGATCTTGAAATGGTCGTGGCTGAGACTCTCCCGGCTCTTGTGGAACTTCGGGAGAAGGGCATTGTGGGACACGTGGGCATCACTGATCTGCAGTTGGAGAATCTTAAATGGGTTATCGAACACTCTCCGGCCGGCAACGTAGAAAGTGTGCTTAATTTTTGTCACTATACACTTAATGATGATAAACTTGTGGATTTCCTGGATTTCTTTGAAAGTAAGGGTATTGGTGTGATAAACGCTTCTCCTTTGTCAATGGGTCTTCTGTCTCAAAGAGGAATACCCGACTGGCATCCGGCTCCGGCATCGTTGGTAGAGGCCTGTCGACGTGCTGCGGAATACTGTAAGAAAGAGGGTTATCCAATCGAGAAACTCGCTATACAATTCTCCGTGGCTAATCCAAGAATAGCATCCACTCTTTTCAGTTCGGCAAATCCGGAGAATGTGCTGAAAAACATACACTATGTGGAGGAGCCGG
The DNA here is from genome assembly GCA_964586465.1 of uncultured Sangeribacter sp. Lineage (GTDB taxonomy): Bacteria > Bacteroidota > Bacteroidia > Bacteroidales > Muribaculaceae > Lepagella. The sequence goes on along the minus strand of CAZPHL010000064.1, from coordinate 10,217 downwards.
TAGATATGGCCCTGATTGATAAAGTGAGAGACATTATAGGTGACCAGCAACGAGTGAGCTGGAAAAATACGTGAATGTGATGATAATCCCTCTCTTTCCTTTATTAAACATTTATTGTTATGGACTATAAGATAATTGATGCCCACGCTCATCTCTGGCTACGTCAGGAAACAGTGGTGAATGGTATGGCGATCACTCCGCTCCCCGACGGACGTTGCTCATTCATGGGTGAGGAACGGCAGATGTTGCCCCCCTTTATGATTGATGGCAGAAACACTGCGGAAATATTCTTATCGAACATGAATTACGCTCAAGTCTCGGCTGCGGTTATAACTCAAGAATTTATTGATGGTAATCAGGATGATTATCTTGAGGAGGTGCAGCGTCGTTGGCCTGAACGCTTTCTTGTGTGTGGCTTGTGTGATCTTCGGCGACCCGATTTTCGCGAACAGGCTCAGCGGCTCCACCAACACGGATTCAAGGCTCTCGCTATTCCGGGTCACAGACTTTTCCTCCCCGAAGGCCGTATCCTGTTGAATACTCCTGAAATGATTGAGTTATTCAAATTTATGGAGAGTAAGGGCATGATTCTTTCAATCACTCTTGCCGACGGTGACCTTCAAATCGGTGAGATGAAGGAGGTGATAGGGGAATGTCCTCGGCTGAAGATAGCCATCGGGCATT
>CAZPHL010000064.1:7514-9433 GCA_964586465.1 uncultured Sangeribacter sp. | reverse complement strand
GAGATGAAGGAGGTGATAGGGGAATGTCCTCGGCTGAAGATAGCCATCGGGCATTTCGGCATGGTCACGGCTGAAGGATGGCTTGAGCAGATAAAGTTAGCCCGTAATCCTGAGGTTATGGTTGAATCCGGAGGAATAACCTGGCTTTTCAATTCGGAGTTCTATCCTTTTGCGGGTGCTGTGAGGGCTATTCGTGAAGCTGCCGACATAGTCGGATGGCACAAACTCATGTGGGGGTCTGACTATCCCCGCACCATCACTGCAATCACTTACAGGATGTCATACGATTTCATAATTAAGTCTGCCGATATTACCCATGAGGAGAAAGCTATGTTCCTTGGTGAGAATGCCCGTGAGTTCTATGGTTTTAAAGAACCGGTAGATCTCCCTTATGTTAAGAATATGTCGGAATGAAATCTGATATTTAATGGTTGATGATTCTTTGTCAATCTGTTGATATAAATTTAACCAATTCATTAAGAAAACTCACTACTTATAATATGTTAGCGATTCAGATTTCTTCACCCGGAATTGTTGAGGTGACAGAGACGTCAAAACCTGTCCTTTCGGATGATCAGGTATTGATAAAAATAGAATATGTCGGGTTTTGCGGGTCTGACCTGAATACCTATTTAGGGCGTAATCTCATGGCTATCTCTCCCGTTATCCCCGGACATGAGATAGGAGGGGTGGTGGAGAAGATAGGAGCCGCAGTGCCGGAGGGTCTCTTTCCCAAGGGTATGACCGTAACTGTCAATCCATATACTTCGTGTGGTAAATGTTCTTCATGTCGTAAAGGACGCCCGAATGCCTGCGAATTTAATGAAACCCTCGGAGTGCAGCGCCATGGGGCGATGCAGGATTATATTGCCGTCCCATGGACCAAAGTTATACCTGCACCCGGACTCAGTGCACGTGACTGTGCTCTTATAGAACCTCTGAGTGTAGGCTTTCATGCTATCGATCGTGGCGCTGTCACAGATATAGACACAGTTCTTGTGATAGGTTGCGGTATGATCGGTCTGGGAGCCATCGTACGTGCGGCAATGCGAGGAGCAACGGTTATTGCCGCCGATCTTGATGATGATAAACTTGAACTTGCCCGTAGTCTTGGTGCTACATACGTAGTCAACACCTCCGGCGGTGACGTTCATGAGCGGTTGTCGGAGTATACAGCCGGACTCGGTCCGGATGTGGTGGTAGAGGCTGTGGGTTCACCTGTCACTTATGTCATGGCTATTGATGAAGTAGCTTTTGCAGGACGTGTGATATGTATCGGATATTCGAAGAGCGATGTCACTTTCCATACAGGTCTTTTTGTGAAAAAGGAGTTGGATATCCGCGGTTCGCGTAATGCTGTGCCTTCTGATTTTGAAGCAGTGATCCGCTATTTGAAGCGCGGGGATTGTCCTGTAGAAAAACTTATTAGCAGAGTGGTAAGTCCCTCACAGGCGGGAGAAGCATTGAAAGAGTGGAGTGACAATCCCGGTAAGGTGTTCAGAATTTTGGTGAGGTTTTGAAATTACAGATATGAAAGAGAAAGGTTATCCCACCAAGTGTTATGAAGTGCCGGTGAAACGTTATTGTCAGATGCTTGAAGTGACTGATTGCCCGGAATTGATTGCGAAATACCGGGAATGTCATGACCCTTATCACGCGTGGCAGGAGGTACTTGACGGTATCCGTAGTGTCGGTATTCTGGAAATGGAAATGTATATTTCAGGTAATAAGGTATTCATGATTGTCGAGACACCTCTTGATTTTGAATGGCGTGAGGCAATGACAAGGTTGGCTACTCTTCCCCGTCAGGCTGAATGGGAGAGCTTTGTGGCGGTTATGCAGGGTTGTGATCCCAATGCCACTTCTGATCAGAAATGGCAGTTGATGGAAAGGATGTTCTACTTGTACAACTGATAAAA
>CAZPHL010000064.1:3486-7414 GCA_964586465.1 uncultured Sangeribacter sp. | reverse complement strand
CCTCTGTAAAGGAGTTCCGCGACAAGAAGGTACGTATCCTGAACGGTAGTCACACCGGTATGGTGCCCATTGCTTTACAATTGGGATGTGAGACCGTGCTTGACGCTTTCCGAAACAAGGATATGAATACGTTTATCAACAGTATGGTGGAAAAGGAAGTGCTTCCTCTTATTGAAGGAGACCCTGAAGCACTACATGGGTTTGCCGACGGAATATTGGAGCGGTTCTATAATCCTTATATACGTCATCTACTGAAGTCGATTGCCCTTAACTCACTGTCGAAGTGGGAGACACGTAATTTCCCTACAGTGCGTGATATGTGGGAGAAGCGGCATTGTCTGGCAGAGTATGAATTATTTACTTTTGCAGCTCTGTTGACTCTCTATGCTCCCGGTTCAGGCTTTATGCCCCAAGATAACAGTATCTCTTTAGCTCATATCAAAAGTCGATGGAATCCTTCGGATATACCCGCTTCAGTCGCCTCTATCATAGACAGTGATATTTTTATTGAGGATTTCGGGAGAATTGTTCCGGGTTTTACAGGGAAGGTAGTGGAATATGTCACCTCAATACTTGAAAAAGGTATGGAGCAGGCTCTTTCCGAATTTTTACAAAGGGAGTGCTGACCATGAAGCGGTTTATTAAGATACATCCTGAGGATAATGTGGCTGTTGTGCTCGCTGACGATGTCAGGGCAGGGGAATGGTATGATGACGGGATACAGCGCGTGAGAATACTCACAGATATACCGCGTGGACATAAATTTGCCCTTACTCCTATCGGAAAGCATGAGAAAGTGATGAAGTTTGGTAATCCTATCGGTCATGCATTGCGACCCATTGAGGCCGGAGAATGGGTACACACGCATAATCTCGCCACCTCTTTGGGTGATAATCTTGAATATAAGTATAATCCTCATTTACAACCGGAGATTTCTCGGTCGGAAGCAGGTAATGTCTCATTATCACCTGATTGTGAGGCAGCTCCTTGTGTTCACGGTTATCTGCGTGATAACGGAGAGATAGGAATTCGTAACGAATTGTGGATCATTCCGACAGTAGGATGTGTGAATGGCAGTGCGCAGGCCATAGCGAGACGGTTGCTGAGAGAGTTGCCGGTGAATTCAGAAGTAGATGACATAATAGCTTTCACTCATAATTACGGTTGTTCCCAACTTGGAGCTGATCATGCGAATACCCGGCGGGCTCTGGCCGCTCTTGCGCGTCACCCAAATGCCGGAGGTGTCATAATACTTGGTTTAGGTTGCGAAAACAATCGTATAGAGCAGCTCCGCGATGAGATAGGCGACTTTGATTCCCGGCGTGTGAAGTTTATCATATCTCAAGAAGTTCCGGATGAAGTGGAAGAGGGTGTGAGAATCGGCCGTGAGTTAATGGAGATTATGGTTTGTGACAAGCGGCAGCCTCTTTCTTTTTCAAAACTGAAAATAGGGCTTAAATGTGGAGGATCTGACGGATTATCCGGTATTACTGCTAATCCTTTGGTAGGAATGTTGACCGACAGGATCGTAGGTTGGGGTGCTACTGCAGTTCTTACGGAAGTGCCTGAAATGTTTGGTGCGGAGACAATTCTAATGGATCGGTCAACGGGCCCTAAGGTTTTTGAGGATATCGTCAGACTTATAAATAATTTTAAGGATTACTTCCGACAGAGCGGGCAACCTATTTATGAAAATCCTTCTCCCGGCAACAAGATGGGTGGCATCACTACCTTGGAAGAGAAGTCGCTCGGTTGCATACAGAAAGGTGGTGACGCCCCTGTGGTAGGAGTGGTTGATTATGGTCAAGCTGTAGTAACACACGGTCTCAATCTTTTGAACGCTCCGGGCAATGATCTGGTGGCGTCTACGGCGTTGGCTCTCTCCGGATGCCAGATGGTGTTGTTTACTACAGGTCGGGGTACTCCTTTCGGTACGTGTGTACCCACATTGAAAATCTCAACCAATTCTCAGTTGGCTACCCATAAACCCGGGTGGATTGATTTTGATGCAGGGAGAATGATAGACGATGAATCGGCGACAGAGGCTCTTGACAGACTTACCAGAGAGATTGTTGAAGTCTGTGACGGAAAAAAAGTTAAACAGGAGGTCAACGGTTATCGTGAAATCGCAATATTCAAAACAGGGGTAACCCTGTGAGATACCTATACCCGGATAGGATTAGTCTAATACTTTGCCACCTTCATAATCGGAGAAGAAACTGATTTCTTAGAAATGATGTTTCTTTTTCTCAATCGTTATTATTACCTTTGTAAGGTAAATCATTACCAAAAAGAAACAACCTGATAACAAATCTATATTATGAATATAGCCCGCTACTTTCGCGAACGACTGGTGAATTGTATGATTGCTTTGGGATTGGCATTGGTGGCTTTCCCATGTTTTGGTGAAAAAGTGACCCTGCCTCTTTGGCCAAACGGCGCTCCGCATGAGAACGGCCTCTCAGTAGAAAATGAGAATTGGTCGGGAGATTTCCTGAATCAGACTGCCTCTGCCGAACTGTATGTTTATCCGGCCTCAAAACCTAACGGCACTGCTATCCTGATGTGTCCCGGCGGGGGTTACTGGGGGTTGGCTATGGGTCATGAAGGTAATGCAATGGCGGATTGGTTTAATTCACTTGGAATAACCTATGCAGTGCTGAAGTACAGAATGCCCAATGGCCATGACGAGATTCCTCTATCAGATGCGGAAGAAGCAATGCGGTTGTTGCGTAGCCATGCATCAGAATGGGGTATTAATCCCAACTCTATCGGTATTATGGGTGCCTCGGCCGGAGGCCATCTTGCTTCAACTCTCGCCACTCATTACTCTTCTCCGTCCACGCGCCCTGATTTCCAGATTCTGTTCTATCCTGTCATTACAATGGAGGCCGGGGTTACACATGCAGGGTCAAGAGAATTCCTACTTGGTAAAACTCCCTCGGAGGAATTGGTGAAGCGTTATAGTAATGAACTTCAGGTCTCTTCTGAAACACCTCAAGCATTTATAATGGTCTCTGCGGATGATAATGTAGTTCCTGTGGCTAACAGTCTGCGTTATGTCAATTCTTTGTCGCAGAACAACGTGCCTTTCTCGTTGCATGTGTATCCAACCGGAGGCCATGGTTGGGGCTATGGTGACAGATTCATCTACAAACCGCAGTGGACTGCTGAACTTGATAAATGGCTTCGGGAAAGTGTAATCGGTAAATAAACAGGGCGGATTATTGTTGTGATCAATCACTATGTCAGATTTTACTCCGTGGACACTCTTTGTTGATGTAGGAATTATTTCCGCATTACTGCTTATTGGAAAGCTTATGCGAGTGAAATTGAAATTATTGCAGAAGCTTTTCATACCTCCCTGTCTTATTGCCGGATTTCTTGCCCTTATCTTCGGCCCTAACGGCTTGCATTGGCTACCTCTTTCAAATCAGACCGGCACTTACGCCGGTATCCTCATAGCTTTTATTTTCGGATGTCTCCCTTTCACCTCTGCAGCTTCTAAGGGAAATGGTAAAGCCATAGGGGTGATGTGGTCGTATTCTCAAGCGGGCATGTTATTTCAGTGGGGTCTGGGCGGCCTTCTGGGTCTTCTCCTCCTGAATCGAATCTGGAATCTGAATCCGGGTTTCGGTATCACTATGCCTACCGGCTTCTGTGGAGGTCATGGTTCCGCAGCAGCAGTGGGGCAGGCATTTGGTCAACTGGGATATGATGAGATACTGACTCTGGCCATGACTGCCGCTACATTTGGAATTGTCGTGGCTGTAATAGTAGGACTTGTGATAGTGAAATGGGGCACCCGTAAGGGGCATACTTCATTCCTGACTTCTTATAATGATTTACCGGCAGAATTGAGGACAGGTCTTCTTCCTGATGATAAGAGAATAAGTATGGGGGTAAGTTCCTGTTCTTCCATATCTAT
>CAZPHL010000064.1:0-3386 GCA_964586465.1 uncultured Sangeribacter sp. | reverse complement strand
CTTGTGGCTTTCGGTATTGCCTCTATAAAACTCTCGATTGTAGTGGAGTATCTTGCGCCACTGATTATACTTCTTGTGGTAGGACTAATCGCAACTCTCGGCTATGTCTTTTACATGGCTAAGGTCATGATGAGGAACCATTGGTTTGAAAAGGCTATATTCACCTGGGGATGGTTTACCGGTACGATGGCTATGGGCATAGCTTTACTTAGGGTGGTCGATCCTGAGATGAAAAGCCGTTGTCTTGATAACTATGCCCTTGCCTACCTCTTTATTGCTCCTGTTGAAATTTGCTTGATCACCTTTGCTCCGATAGCTTTCCTTAACGGCTATGGATTACATTTTTCGATACTGTGCATAGTGGGAGCCCTCATAGCTCTTTTAGTAACCTATCTGAAGCGTTGGCATCGTTAAAGCAGGTTGAAGTTTGGTGCTTACGATGTAGGGGTCGTTTGTTCACGGGTTGCCCTGATATTATTGTTTCTTCAGCTTTAACACAGCTTTTTCAAGAGATTCCGTTGGCTCTATGATGTTGTAGTCTTTCCAGAAGTCGGCATCATTGAAATTATCCACCATATCAGAAAAGATATCCCTGTTGCCGAAAGCTTCTTTAGAAGATATGGTTGAGACAGGGGTGTCATCGCGGTCCACCATCACCATTTCTGCAAAGATTGTATACCCCGAAGAGAACAGACGGCGTTTCCAGTCACATTTGAAACGAGTTTTGGTGCGGATATAGTTCAGGTAAGAAACTCCATCCTGATATTTGTATGTCACGACACATTCCAATTCCTGTGGTTTGAAATGTAATCCTCTGGGTTTCTTATAAAGCATCATACGTGTGGCTTTTACATCGTCAGACATATCGACTTCAAATTCAGCTTTTGTTATGGAAATGGTTTCCTGATCAATGTATAGACGGCCGATGTTGAGGGGATAATCAACTTTAGCATACGAAACCGGCTTGAATTCTACAACAAATTGAAGGCGGTCGTCAATTGAAGTTATCGGACCCATCTTGAAGTCATACAGGTCAAGTTCAGAGGTGGAGAACAAGATATCCTCATTCTTTACCACATCAAGTGTCACGGGCATATTCGGCCCACCCATTATTTTCACGGCGATCGTATCTTTGGCATTCTGGCTGACAAGCCGGCGACCTTTCTTAATTTGCACTCTGTCACCGTAGATGCTACGATTTTTATATGGCTTTTTGAATACATCGGTGATTGCCTCTGATACGCCTATATACCTACGTCCTTTCTGAATAGTCTCACGGTAAAAAGCAGAAAACATATTTGGCGAGGAGGGATAATTATCCGAAATTTTTCTGAGAGCGGCTTCAACTAAAGCCCTTGGTTCGGCTCCATATACAGTCACTTCATTCAATAGCTTCCCCACCGGCTCCATCCATATAGTTATGCCTTTGGAGGATTCTGTCAGTTCTTTTCCCGTGACTTTGGTTCCCTTGTAGCCTATCTGTTCCGCTTTTATTCCGTTTTTAAGAAGTTGTTCAGGTATCTTGAGGGTAAATGAACCATCAGCATTACTGACGGTACCTATATTGGCCTCGGGGACAGTGAGACTGACTGCACTAAGTTTCTTTTTATTGGATTTATCTTTTACAATACCTGACACGACTATATCCTCGGCCTTGACAGTTGAAAGAGGACATACGATAAGCAAGCATAGAAATATAGAAAACAATCGTAGGTTCATGGTAATTATGGCTAATGGTTAACATTGCAAATTTAACATAAATAATTTGATTTTAAATTACACTTTTTGCTGTTGTTGAATATAAAATTACAGATAATGAGAGTGATTTAAATATTAACCGTATAGCCGGAAGCGCCTGTCAGCATCTGACAGGCGCTTCCGGCTATACGGTAAACGGGTGTTCTTAGAAATTAAATTTTTCCATTGTCATGGTAGAATATTTCTGAAGTTCCGGCACAAGACGGCGGAAATGTTCGCTCTCCATGTGAGCCTTGAGATCTTCTTCAGATTCCCAGGTTTCAATAATCATCATACGGTCATCATTAGTCTGTGACTCATAAAGATCATATCCTATGCAACCTTTGTCGTGGAGGGAAAATTCTACAAGTGCTGTTGCGGCATCAATGAGCGGTTTGCGATTCTCGCTCGTTTCAATAATCATAGAGGCATTTATGCGTATCATAATCTGTTTTTTATTATGTTATAATTGTATTCAGGTTTTTCTAAAAATGAGGCGGATAACATTAGAGTGTAAAAGACCTGCTGTATGAAGTAGAACTCTTCAGTTATCTTTCTTACTATCTATATAACATATCCTGTGGTAGCTGGTTCATCATACGTAGGTTTTACCACCCGATCATCCATATAATATGTTTCATATCACTGATTACGGAATCCTACGTTCCTATATCAAGTGCATTAAGTGAATGGTCAAGTTTTAAGAAATCTTCAAAATGGTTATTTATAACCATTGCTTATTATCGTCGGAGTAGTTAACTTTGCACTATTAATAAAAGTATGGACTCTTCAAAAGATTTCTTTTATTTTTATTATCACCTGATAGACATAACTGAAAGTCAGTGATCAGTTGATATCGATCTCAATCAGGAGTCTAATATCTAATATAAGCTTAATAGTAATATTTGTCCATATTCAATTATATAGGAAAAGAAATGAGAAAGACAATCCTGTGTTTGTCAGCGGCTATTGCCGTACAGTATGCGGGCGCACAGACCCTTGAGAAAATGAATTGGTTTAACGAACCGGCCAACTGGGAGATCAAAGGTAACACCCTGATGATGGATGTGACTCCTAAAAGTGATTATTGGCGTATTTCCCATTATGGTTTTACTGTTGACGACGCTCCTTTCTATTATGCAGAATATGGTGGTGAATTTGAAGCTAAGGTAAAGATTTCGGGAGAATATAAAGTGCGTTTTGATCAGGCCGGAATGATGATACGTCTCGATCATGAAAATTATATCAAGACCGGAATAGAGTATGTAGACGGTAAATATAATCTGAGTACAGTAGTGACCCATACCACTTCCGATTGGAGCGTGATAGCGCTTGACCGTCCTGTATCAGAAATATGGATAAAGGCGGTGCGTCGTCTCGATGCTGTGGAGATTTTCTATTCATTTGACGACAAGGAATATTTCATGATGCGTAACGCATGGGTTGAGGCCAATCACCCTGTCAAGATAGGAATGTTTGCCGCCTGTCCTGATGGCAACGGCTTTAAGGCTACTTTCTCAGATTTCAAAGTTACTCATCTCCCCGATAAGGTACGCACAGATTGGCTTAAGAACAACGCTGAATGAGGCGGAAGAATCAGAATAGAAAATAAGTTATGAAGTAGATAGAGAAGACCGTCTCACTGAATC